>JAMOPD010000210.1 GCA_027064745.1 Thermococcaceae archaeon | reverse complement strand
ATCGGTAGCATCACCCCATCGGAGCTTGAGAGCTCAAAGATGTGGATTCGCTTTGAGTGCTCGTCAAGTATTTCTGCCCTCATAAACCACTCTTCAGCTTTCACAATTTCAGGAATAAGCTTTGCCATGGCAACGCCATACTTCCGGGTTAGCTTGAGTATAGAAGCGGGTCCGGTGATTTCAACGAGCTCGTCCTGAATCTGATACATCAGCCCGAGGTGCTTTATTTTTCTAAAAATCCGCTGATGGTTAGATGAGACTCTAAAGTTAACTCTTAAGGAGGAAAACATGAGAGTCTGCAGGAGCGATAGATTATACTGCCGTATAAGCTCCTCTGGTGTTATCTCGGGAATCTTCACGAGGATTCTCTCCTCATCCCTATCGGCAAATATTGCATTCTCTATTTCGGAAGTGGAAACACCAAAGTGCTCCGACGCCTCCTGCAGGACTCCGAGCCTCTCAAAATTGTTCGTAACATAGCCCCTCTCAAAGAGGAAGTTCCTGACCTCCACGGGGTTAAGCTTCGTTGGCATTTCAAATTCACTCTGTCTTTCGAGTATCCTCGCAAAACCTCTGACCTTCCTGTAGTTGCTCGCTTTTTCCATGTGATTTATCTTTTCTAAAAGCTCCCTGTAACTCTGTCCAATGCTGGATTTGAATGTTGTTATGAGAGCTTTAGCTAATTTTAAGTGCTCCCCACTTGCAAATTTCGGGTAGATTTTTCCCCTCGCTCTGCGTGCGTCAAGCAGTTCCTTCGGAAGCATGGAAAAAGTTGGAAAGGAAAGTTTAAATGAGTTGCTGATGAGTTCAATATCATGAGAGTAATGCTCTTTTACCACAGAGGAACGATTGTGATAAAGGGCAACGTGCATGTGCCCTTTGCAAAATGGGATGAGAGGAGTAAAAGTTACAGAGCATTGGCTTATAAATACAGGGACATAGTGGAATTCTTAGAGCAGGAAGGGATTGAGTTTGAGGATCACGTATTTGATAATGCAATCCCATCCCCCTTTTATGATGTGGAATTCGATTTTGAGCTGAGGGATTACCAAAAGGAAGCCGTTGAAAGGTTTTTGAGGTTTAAGAGAGGTGTTGTAGTTCTGCCAACTGGAGCTGGAAAAACCATAATCGCCTTGGAGATCATCAGGAGGCTTTCCGTATCAACACTTGTTGTTGTTCCAACTCTGGCTTTGCTCGAACAGTGGAAGGATAGGCTTTCAATTTTCGGCGATGTAGGGGAGTTTTCCGGAAAGAAGAAGGAGCTCAAACCCATAACCGTAACCACATACGATTCGGCTTACATAAACGCCGAGCTCCTGGGAGACAAATTCTTTTTCCTGATTTTTGATGAGTGTCATCACCTGCCAAGCGAAGCTTACAGGAACATAGCCCAAATGAGCGCCGCTCCTTATCGTCTTGGCTTAAGTGCTTCTCCCGAAAGAGCTGACGAACTTCATGAACTTCTGCCAGATCTTATCGGGGGAATAATATATGAAAAAAGTCCAGAGGAGCTCGTGGGGAGATATTTAGCCCCATATGAAGTTGTAAAGATTCACGTTCCCCTGAGCAAGGAGGAAAAAGAACTTTACAAAAGGCACTATGAGGTATTCAAGAGTTACATCGAAAGCAAGAAGATAAGGTTCAGAAGCCTTGAGGATTTTCAAAGGATAGTCATGAGAACGGGAAGCGATGAAAATGCATTCAAGGCTTTAAGAGCTTTAGAGCAGGCAAGAAGAATAGCGTTCAACTCAAAGAAAAAGATTGAAAAGCTGAGAATGATTCTTGAAAAGCACAGGGGAGAGAAGATAATCATCTTTACAAGGCACAACGATCTCGTCTATGCAATATCAAAGAAATTCCTAATCCCGGCTATAACTCACAAAACCGATAAAGCCGAAAGAAGGGAGATATTAAAAAAATTCAGGAAGGGGGAATATAAAGCGATAGTCAGCAGTCAAGTTCTTGATGAAGGTATAGATGTTCCTGATGCCAGCGTTGGTGTGATTATAAGCGGGACAGGTTCATCAAGGGAGTTCATTCAGAGGCTCGGTAGGATTTTGAGACCCGCTCTCGGTAAGGAAAGGGCTACATTGTATGAGCTTGTTTCAGCAGGGACGAGCGAGGTCAGAGTGGCGAGGAGGAGAAAATCCGGCTTGCGGTGATGTGGAACATGTGTGTTTTCCAAAGAGCACTGATGCTATCCGTTCTGCTCTTTTCAACTCTTCTGGAGTGTTTACATTCAAAGCCAGTAGCGGGTTTGTAAACTCGAGGAATTCTTCCCCTTCTTCAGCCACGGCATTTAGCCCAACGATTGCATACCCCTTATAAACTACAGGATTGAGGTCTTTTGGGACAATGCTTAGGGAAAGAACCCCTGTTAAGCTCGTCTTTCCATCAAAGGCTTTCTTGATGAGCCAGAAATCACTTGCTTTCACAAAAGGAACATCTGCAGAGATGCTTATAAAAGGCCCAAATTCTCGTAAAAGCTCTTGAATGTCATGCACGTAACCTTTTCCAGAAGTTTCAACAAAAGGAATTCTCTCTTTAATGCAGAACTCCTTAGTTTTTGGAGTATTTCTGCTCACTGCGACTAAAACCTCATCTACCTTTGAGGCCTGCTCATAAACCCAGAGAAGCATGGGTTTATTGGCTATTCTGAGGACGGGCTTTTCCTTTCCCATTCTTGTAGATTTTCCACCTGCTAAGATGATTATCATTGGGAATCACAGGAAGAGAACTTTTACATAATCCAAGGCTTTCACGAAGTCTTCATCCATAGTAACTATGGTGAGGTCAAAAACGTTTGCAACAGCGCACTGGTAGGCATCGTCAAAGTCCAGACTGAGCTTTTTGTGAAGCGTGACAAGCTCTGGATAGCTTTCCTGCGGTAAGGATAGGATTTCAATATTTGGAAGAACATCCCTTACGAATTCCTCGAACACCTCTGGCTTTTTCAGCTTGAAGAGTATAACACCAATTGAATGCAGGGAAAAATCCGTTATGTAAAGCCTGCCTATGTTCTCAGAAAGAAATTTCTTTGCTTCTTCTTTCTTTCTCTGACCGAGGAGGATCTCCAGGAAAATATTTGTGTCAACGAGAAACATTTGTCCTCCACTCTAATGCCTTGTGCTGAAGTTCAACGGATGTCATGTCCAATTTAAGCTTACCTTCCCAAGAGAATGTAAATCCTTTTTTCCTGTTTTTCTTTTGATATTTTCTAAGAAGAAATTCTGCATAATCGAAAACCTCCTTTTTGAGCTCTGGAGGAAGCTGAGAAAGGACTTTTTCAATTTCCTGCATTCTCTCACCTGAAATGATTTACTTTTTGATACTTTTAAAGTTAATGTTGAAAGCATGCATAACGGGTTGAAACGAAAGCCAGAATCAAAAGTGTTCCGGTCCTTGTTATTTCAGCTGTTGCTCCAATGCAGTCACCATTTAAACCATCGAAGTTGTCCAAGCTGAGTTTTATGATGTAAGCCCCAATTAAAAGACCCAAAACTGAGAACACTGCTTTTTGATCATAAGCTACCAGCGAAAGAAGCAATGCTGTGTAAATTAAACTTCCAATAAAAAGCTGCTTTCTGTTCATGGTCTCCATAAAGTAGGCTCCCAATCCTTTTCCGAGAGGCTTTTTTGTTGCCAGTGCAAGAACCATCGCATACTTCGAGTTCAGCTCTGCCAGGAAAAGGGCATAGAACGGGGCGTAGCTCAAAGAGTAGACTTGGATGAATAGAACCATTACGACAGCAAAAACTCCCGCTATTCCCGTGTTCAAGTCTTTCATTGCCTTAATCTTCCTTTCGCGGTCGCCTTTGATCATTATTCCATCAGCCCAGTCCGCTAATCCGTCAAGGTGGAGCAGACCTATGGTGAAATAAAGGAGCAGAACTGCTAAGATATTTTTCAGAGGAATGTTGAAATAAAGGGCAATTGTGGATAAAGCGGAGGTGATGACTGCCAGCATGGGAAATGCCCAAATCTCCTGCCTTGCTTTTTCAAAGTCACCCTCAAGCGGAATCCTTGTCATGAAGGGTATGAGGTTTCTCATTGAACCACCCGGCTAATTAATCCAACATTGAAAAGCCTTAAAAATTCTTCCTCCAACTATCTGTGCAATGAAGAAGGAACATTATCGAATCTTACTTGTCATTGTTTTGGTTCTCGCCTTCGTATACACACTCGGCTTAGCTGGAATTTTGCCTTTTATAGTCAGTTATTACATTACGCTTCTCTTCATATTCCTGTTTCTCTTTCTTCGCTGGGAGTCCCGGCTGAGGGTAGTCTCGAAGAGTTTTGTCATGCAACCAGCTATGAAGCCCCCAATTGCGTCATCCAAAAATGGAGGTAGCTCTTTTAAGATTCCCGGCTTTTTAGTGTCATAGTAGAAGAAGTTGAAAAGCGCCATCTTTCCGCCGATGTATTCTGCAAGGTTGATGCCAATCAACTCATCTGCAATCAAATTGACGGGGTCCTCTTCGACTTTAAAGTTCTCCTCAAGCAGAATGGCGGCCATTAATAATGATTGCACGTTGATGTCAGTGAGGTAATAAAGCATCATAGACCTAAGCTTCTCTCTAATTTTTTCAGCATCATCGCCAATGTAAAGCTCCATAGCTGTGTCGAGCATCTTTTCGAGGGTTATACCTTTTGATTCGAGCTTTTCAAGGATCATAAAGTTTATTTAGCAATTGCAATCTTATAAGCATATTGATATGGTAGAAGTTAGTATTAATTTGCTTCCCTCTGATCTTAATAGTCTAGATTTGCATGCTTTATTAATTATTCTGCTTATCTTAATTGTTCCAAAACTAACAGAATTCATACTATACAATATCAAATACCGTTATGAATCACCTAATCCAAAAAAGATTCAAGATATTTTTATAAGTGAAAACAAACTGTTTAGGTATCTCAAATTAAACCTAGATGAAATAACACGAGATGTTCTATACCATGGTGGGAAAAGACCATCAAAGAACCACTTGGTAAAGAGTCTTGCAATAATTATAATTTTTGGTTTTATCAGTATCTATATAACTTTGTATTTTGAGGCATTTTTTATTAAGTGGAAGTACAATCATGATATCCTACCTCAATATGAGAACATTACTCTAACTATTACCCTCCTAAATAAATTAAAACTAGAATACCTAATGTTGAGTCTTGATACAATACTTCAAATATTCCTCGTAACAGCATTAGTACAAATTTTGTTATTATTTAAACGAGCAGAATATATTAGGTTAAATTTCCCCATACAACAAAATATTTCATTTTCTTGGTTTTCACATGTTTTTAGTGGTACCTTGTTTAAAAAAATACAATTAATCAGTTACGGAATATCATGTCTCTTTGCGGTAAATGCCATCCAATCTGTAATGGCACTTTCGTTATTTACTAAAATATACCAAGAGTACAAAAAACTTAATCAAGAAATTACACAAAATATGGTTATTTTTGTAGGGATTATTACTGTTCTATTTTTATCATATTTCATAACTGACAAAAAAATCATTAAGTATCGTATACAATTAAATCGCTTGGTCACATTATTAGAACTCAAGAAACTCCCCCAGGCAAAAATATATCTAACCTCAGGCAATATTTTAGAAGGCTTCGTTTTTAATCCATTGACAGATAAGACGTATCTCATACTCGTTAACCCAGAAAACTTGGCTAAAATATACATACATTGGAAAAACATTGATGGATTTGAGCTGGAGAGTCTATGAATTACTTCTTTGTTACCTTCTTTGATATCAGCCTGAACCTCAGCCACCAATATCTTTCACTCTCCTCAACTTCTGCTGGCTTTAGCTCAAAGCTTTTCTCAAATAGCGGACATTTCAAAACCACTGTGTGGAACTCTGCAAACTCTCCGACAGGGTCAACATTAGGATTTGCCTTCAAAAATTGCTCCAAATCTCTAATTGAGCGAAATGTGTAGCCAAGCCACTCTTTGGAAAGCTTTTCCTTATTCACGGCAATTATTGAATACTCGAAGCCAGCATTTATCATATCCTTCGCAAGCTCAAATGTGTTCCTTCCCCATAGCGGCTCTAAGGCTTTTGTTCCGCTCTTCTCAGCGAGCCACTCAACCCACTTTAGGTGGTCTTCGAGGAGGACATCTCCAGCGATTATGTAATTAACATCAAGGGATGCTATAAACTCAGCTAGGGCTTCACTTCCTTTGGCCATATCAAAGGTTAAGAGCTCCTTATTCATTGCATCTGCAATCTTTTTCAGCTCGCTTAAGTTTTCATAGTGCGGTGAAGTCCCGATTGTAGTTTTCAGTGCCAAAAGGTAGGGAATTTCAATTCCCTGTTTTTCGGATAGATATGTTGCATAAAGCCCATCTTTGCCTCCTGAAAAGAAGGCTGCACCTTTCAAATTAAGCCCTCCAATTTGGCCTGCTCATATTCCTCCCTTATCTTCTGAAGCTCTGCCTCATCAACATATGGTATTATTGCTCCACAATCAATGCAAAGCCATGGATAAGCCTTAACCGTGCCGGTGAATGCCGCCTTTAGTCCTTTCTTCCAAGGAGCTCTCCAGAAATACACCGCATATCCTTCCTGTGGGTTCTTCCCTTTTATCATTGTTCCTCCACAGAAGGGACATTTTCTCGTTTCCATAACACCACCAAAATTATAAACACGCTGGACGTTTTATCCTTTATGTTGCTGATGTTTGAGAGCTTAAAGAGGGTCGGCGACATTTACATCAACCCAAGGAACTATAAAATCATGCCGCTATTTTTGAGAAACTGGAGAGATTTACTTTCCTTAGACGAGAAAACTTATGGAATTTATGCCAAGACTATCTACAATCCAAAAGAGCGCTTTTTAATTAAAAGCGAGAAAGATGAACAAAAAGCGCTCAAACTTGTGGAGCTGTACAATGAATTACTTAAAAATCCCACCAAGTTCTGCCACAAAAAATATTACGAATACCAGCTTAAAGTTAAGCAGTTTGATGGCTTACCTTTTGCCAATGGCTGGGTTGGCTCAAAGGTTGTTTTAGTTGGAGAAGCTCCGGGAAGGAAAGGCTGTGGATACACGGGAATATGCTTTTATAGAGATGCTTCTGGAATGTTGCTCAGAAAAGCTCTCTTTACCCTTGGTATTAATCCGGATTTTGTGTATATTACGAATGTTGTAAAATGCAATCCTCCGGAGAATAAGCTCAAGAGGTTTGATAAACGGGAAGTTTCTCTTCTCAGGAAAGAGCTTGAAATTTTAAGACCAAAAACAATCTTTGCTCTGGGTAGGACAGCAGAAAAAGCATTGGAAAGAATTGGCTTTGATGCTGTCTATTTGAGACATCCAGCATGGTATGTGCGCAGAGGCTTGAGAGAGCCAAATGATGAGATGCTTGAGGAGTATGAGGTTATAAGGAAAAGCTTAAATATTACCAAATGAGTAATATACTTGGTGAGTAATATGTTCTACAACAGGAATGCTGAACTTGAGAAGCTTGAAAAAGTTTATGCTCACCCGGGTTCAACTTTCGTCGTCATCTATGGGCGCAGAAGAGTAGGAAAAACAGCGCTCGTTAGAGAGTTCCTCAGGAGTAAGCTTGGTCTTTACTTTTTTGTTGGGGAGAAGGATGAAACAATGCTGATTGAAGAATATTTGAAGGAGGTAGAAACCGTTCTCGGTGAATATCTTCCGAGCTATGTTAAACCAAAATTTTCATCCCTTGAAGAGCTCTTTGAATTTTTGCTTAACTTTTCTAAGGAACAAAAGATTGTTGTTGTCTTTGATGAGTTTCAGAACTTCCGCTCAGTTAAGCCCTCTTTCTTCTCTTCCCTTCAAAAGCTGTGGGACATGAAAGGGAATTCCAATCTTATGCTCATTGCTGTAGGATCATACGTCGGCATGATGAAGCGCATCTTCATGGATAACAAGGAGCCGCTTTTTGGCAGGGTTGATGAGTGGATAAAGCTGAGACCGTTTGACTTCTGGACTGCCTATGATTTTGTGAATACATTTGCTGATGTGCCGCCTGATCATTTTGTTGAGCTTTACTCTGCTCTCGGCGGCATGCCCCGATATCTTCTTTACTTGAAGAGATACTACACAGGAAACGTGGCTGAAACCCTCAACAACCTCTTTTTTGATGAGTTTGCCCCTCTCCGTGAAGAAGGCTTAAATACCCTCAAGCTTGAGTTTGGCAGGTTTTACCGCTCGTACTTCTCGATACTGGAAGCTGTCAGCCTTGGTTATGTTACGCCAAAGGAGATAAGCGACAAGACCGGGCTTAAGCTTCTCACCGTTGGCAAGTATCTCAGCGAGCTAACGAACCATTATGAATACTTGAGAAGGAAAGTGCCCGTTACCGAAGACCCACAAAAGACAAGAAAAGTAGCCTACAAAGTGACAGATGAATTCTTCAACTTCTGGTTCCGATTCGTCTATCACAACTACACATACTTAGAAGAGGGCAACCTTGATTTAGTGCTCGATGATTTGGAAAGGAACTTTTCCGCCTTTGTTGGAAAAACGTATGAGAGGGCAGCCCTTGAATTCGTTAAGCGGATAAATCTGGGCTTTAAACCTCTGAGAGTTGGCCGCTGGTGGCATAAGAGAGAGGAAATAGATGTTGTTGCGTATGATAGGGAGAATATTGCATTGTTTGAAGTTAAGTGGAGTGATTTGAGAAAAATTGATGTCTCAAGAATTCTCAGGAAGCTCAAGAAAAAGTCCAAACTTTTGCCTCTTACCGGAAATCTTTGGTTGGGAGTTATCGCCAGAACCATTGAGGATAAGGAGCATTTTTTGGAGAAGGGTTTTCTGGTGTTTGATCTTGAGGATTTGATAGGGAGAGAAGAAAGTGTATCAAAACATATGTACTTCTGATTCACAGGGAAAAATTTGAAATTTTTTAGTCACAATCAGATGTTCTCCTTTTCTGAAGAGAAAGAACTTGATGGAAAATGTTTTATCCGTTTAACTCAAATTTAAAAATGTAGGTGATACTTATGTCGGAGATAGCACATGAGAAAGCATTAAAATTATACTCTCACCTGCTTAAAGAAGCCCTTGAATTTAGAAAGCTGATCGAGGAAAAGAAAAAGGAAATTCGTCCCGGTATGTTCGGAAAAGGGAGTATTGATGAGTTTAAAAAATACAAACTTGAGGTGTATGAGCAGTGATATTCATTGATTCGAGTGTTCTTTATAACTATTTAGTAGAGACCAAACTTACAGAGTACGCGGTTAACATACTAGATTCTGGAGAAGGAAAATTAACTTCAGACACTGTGATTGATGAACTTTTTACATCCTAATTCGAAAGATTGCAGAGAAAAATTACGGTGTTTCTTCAATTTGGGGAGTTAAGAAACTACTCAGAAGAGACGCAGAATTCAAGAGATGTGCGTCGAACACAATATCCGACATTCTTGCTCTCGTTGATGTGAAAAATGTGCTTATCGTTTCAGATTCAAGGGATTGGCTGACTGTTGCTACATTTGTTTACGATTATTCCCTTCTTCCTCATGATGCACGAATTCTTGCTACAGCCTTAGAGTACAACTGCGACAAGCTCGCCACTCTCGACGAGGACTTTGGAACGGTGAAGGACATCATCAAGCTCGTCCCGGAGGAGTTCTGGGAGAGGGGTTAAATCCTCTTTTCTGCTTGAGATTCAAAGAGAACTTCAGAGCTTGAGGGAGGAAAACGAAAGATTTAGGAAGGAAATGGAAGAGCTGGCGAGCTTAAAATGCTCGTCCTTAAAAAGCTCTCGTGAGTGAACAACAAAAGAAACTCAAAAGTTAAAAGGACAAAATATCCAGAGACAGAACATGGACTGGATATCCATACTCGCAATCATCTGGGACTTAACTCTGGGTGAGCCTCCCATTCTGCTTCATCCTACAGTGTGGTTTGGTAAGCTGATAGGCTTTTTTGATAAGCATTACAAAAGAAGGAGTCCAGGTTTAGATTTTGCTACAGGAACTTTTGCTTCTTTATTTGTGATTGCGTTTGCTTTTACTCTTTCGAGGCTTCCAGAGTTTTTACCTAAATGGATAGGCTTTGCTTTAAGTGTTTACCTCCTAAAGAGCTCATTTGCCATCAAAAGCCTCGCCCAGCACGTGAAAAACACAATAAAGGGGGATATCGAGGAGCAGAGAAAATACGTGAGGTTGATTGTGAGCAGAGATGTATCAAAGCTGGATAGGGCTCATTTAAATTCAGCGGCAATTGAAAGCTTAGCTGAGAACATAACGGACAGTGTAGTTGCTCCTCTGTTCTATTATCTCATCTTTGGCCTAAGTGGCGCCCTAATTTATAGAGCTGTAAACACCCTTGATGCCATGATTGGATACAAAAATGAACGCTATCTTTATTTTGGCAAGTTTGCCGCCCATTTGGATGATTTTCTTAATTTCATTCCAGCTCGCGTTACCGTTTTGCTATTTCTGCCCTTTAATCCAAGAAAAGTCATAGGATACTGGAGAAAGGCCAAGTTCAAGCTTAACTCTGATAAGCCAATATCAGCTATGAGTGCCGTTTTAGGGGTTTGGCTTGAGAAAAAAGGTGTTTATAGATTTGAGGGGAAAGAGCCGACATTGGAAGATATTAGAAGAGCCTTAAAGATTTATTGGATTGTGGTTGGAGAATGGATTTCAATATGCTTGGCAATACTCCTTTGGAGGTGTCTAAATGCTTAAACCAGTTAAATTTAAAGCCCATCACGGCGGCGCAAGAGAAGAGGGACTGTTAGATTTTTCTGCTTCTCTAAATCCCTACCTTCCAGAATGGGTTGATGAGATGTTTGAACGTGCTAAAGCTTTAAGCAAACGCTACATTTATTGGGAAAAGCTTGAGGAGGAGCTCTCGAACTTGATTGGCGAAAACGTAACAGTCACAGCGGGAATAACTGAGGCCTTATATTTACTTGGCATCCTTGCGATGAAAGAAAGAAGGAAGGTAATTATCCCAAAGCACACTTATGAAGAGTATGAAAGAATTGCAAGGATTTTTAATGCTGAGGTTATCAAAGCTCCAAATAGCCCAGAAGCGTTGGCTGAATGTGTTGCAAAGAGGAGCATTGTCTTCTTTTGCAATCCAAACAATCCTGATGGCCGTTATTATTCCCCAAGAAAACTTAAACCTTTAATTCAAGCGGTAGAGGATACAGATTCACTCCTTGTCCTGGATGAAGCTTTTATAGACTTCGTAAAAAATGCAAAAAGCCCAGAAGGAGAAAACATTGTAAAGCTGAGAACATTTACAAAGAGCTATGGCTTACCCGGGATTAGGGTTGGTTATGTTATTGGCTTCAGCGAAGCATTCAAAAGCGTTAGAATGCCTTGGAGCATTGGCTCTTCAGGCTATGCTTTTTTAGAGTTCGTTATCAAAGATGAATTTCAGCACTTAAAGAAGACAATGCCATTAATATGGAAAGAAAAAGAAAGAATAGAAAAAGCCCTTAATGTCAAAAGCGATGCGAACTTCCTCATAAAAAATGTTGGAGATGCCAAAATCTTTGTTAAAGGTATGAAGAAAAAGGGAATCCTAGTGAGGAACTGCTCATCGTTTGGGCTTCCAGAGTATGTGCGCTTCAGTGTAAGGAAAAAGTGGGAAAATGACATATTGATTGAGCATTTACAATGACAAGAGCTAATAAAATAGATAGCTAAACATGCTCATAGATGATTCTAAATGGACTGAAGTGCCTATTATTGAGGATTCTGCTATGCTATTGGAGAATTGTAACACGAACTTTCTTAGAATTCACGCATCTTAACCTTTGGTTGATAAACTAAGGATTTAGAAAGGCTTTTTTAGCTCTTTGGAAGAGCCAAATTTGAGAATGAATAAATATGGACATGTGTTTATTCCTGAACATTGAGAGGTGATAGAAGTGAGGTATGTTAAACTTCCAGAGGAGGATACCCATGCGTTCCGTGAATATGTAGGCTGCTTATTCCTGAACATTTGGAGGTGGTAGAGGTGAGGTACGTTAAGCTTCCAGAGGAGAATACTTACACGTTCCTTGAACGCCTTAAAGATTGGGGAAAGCTTTATGCTCCTGTGAAAATCTCTGACAAGTTCTATGACTTCAGGGAAATC
>JAMOPD010000209.1 GCA_027064745.1 Thermococcaceae archaeon | reverse complement strand
ATCTCAAAAATCGGTTTTCCATAATAAATATCAGCCAGTTTGGTCACCATAACAGAGCGGTAACCACAGGGGTCCTGATTCGGATCGCTGAAGCCGAAGCTAACATCCGGCTTCGCCAGAATTTCATACCAGTTGTTGGAGTCTATCTCATTGACGTATTTGCTCTTGTTTGTGAAAGCAATGACTATCTCATTTGTTGCAAATAGGACGTAAAAGTCCGTGTAATTTGGTACCAGCATCTGGGGAATGAGGGTGTAGTCCGCAGTGGCCACGATGTCGGCCTTTTTGCCCAGATCAGTTACCTTTCTAACTGCTTTAACGCTCCCGCTTGCCTCGTCTTGGAAAGTTACCTTTGTTCCGAGGTTTTTCTCTGCATATCCTGTAAATTTGTTCTCCAGGTCCTTAAATGGAATGCTCAATGAGCCTGCATGGAAAATTATGAGCTTTTCTTCCGATGTTGTTTCTACACACCCAGCCGCAACAACCGCCAAAAGCACAAGACTTATTAAAACCAGTGTCCTCTTCATGAAACCACCAATAGGATACTCAAGTCTGGGTATTTAAACATTTTGATAAAACAAATGCATTAACGTAAATGATTTTGTTTTCTAAATTTGATACTGTCAGGATGACCCGTAAGAGCGCCTGGCGGGCCCTCTGACTTCCTGACGGTACCCCAAATTTCGAGATCTCCTGAGGGAGAAGTTTGAAAGGTGGTTCCATTGCTATTGCCCTTGACCGGTATGTTCCTCTTTGGCGGAAAGAAAAAGAGCTCGGATTGAAGTTCTCTGTGGAGCTTATGGAGTTTGAGCTCCTCAGTCTGTACCTCGGCTTCGAGAGCTTCTCAAAAGAAAAGAGGGCTGAGAAGTTCTTACAGGGCTTCTCGTAAGTTTCTAATCTCGATGCAACGAGAGCCCATCAACGAGCTCTCCGAACTATTCGTAGAACTCGCTCTCTTTGAGTTTTTCAATAACCTTCCAGAACTCGTTAAGGTCTTTAAAACCAGTCTTTTCATATTCATATGCTTGAATCAGCATCTCCAGTTTATCGGCGAATTTAACGAGCCTGCCCTCCAAGCTGAGTCCCTCCTCGTACTCCCGCGGTCTCGGAGTTGAAAGAAGCATTTCCATTGCCGCTTTCTTCTCGGCTTTGCTCTTGTCAATATAGTATTGAGCTGTTGGGGGTATATCTGTGAGCCTAGCCTCAGCTAAGTCGTGAAGCAGGGCTATCTTTAAGGCACGCTCAACATCTATTTCAAGACCTTTCGCCTTTAATTCATCGGCTAAAAACATAGTTATGAGCGAAACTCTGAAGCTGTGATCAGCTATGCTTTCTAGATTCGGAATGCCCTTAAGAAGCCAGCCTGTTCTCGGAAGGCGCTTAAGTTTTCCAGCCTCAAAGAAAAGGAAAAGCATATTCAATCCTCTGCAGTGTATAGGGCTTTTTCGGTTTCGATTGCACTTGCAATAATGCCATCACCTACAAAGCGCCCGTACACCTTAACCACATCGCCTTTACCTACATATGGAGTTCCGGGGAATTCTATTTTAAACCTATCAACATGAAAAGTTGTTCTCGAACTTGGCAATTCCATGGGCAGAAATTCTATATGTGGCTTATCCTCAATGATGCCCTCCAGAACAACATTTTTGCCCTTGAACCTACCGTTGGTTAGGCTTTCAGACGTAACGATGTAATAATAATGATGACCGAGCTTCACCCTCTTCGGCATAGCAATCACCTAAGACTTATATCGAGATGATTGATTGTATTAACGGTGAGGGATATGATAAAGGTTGCGATTATCGGTGCTGAGAATGTTGGTAAATCAACCCTCATGAATACTCTCATAGGAGGGAGAGTTTCAGAGGTCGAAAACCTGCCCGGGACGACGAAAGGCACAATCAGGAGGCGCTTTGGAAAGCTAAAGATTCCCAAGAGCATGAAGAACCCAAGGGGCGGGGCAGATGAGTTCGTGCTTATAGATACTGCCGGTCTTTTCGATCCCCAGAAGGAGCTTAGAGGAAAGGTTCTCAGTGAGGAAAGGTTCAGGGAGGTTCTGGATGAGATAATATCCTCGGATGTCATCATACATATGGTAGACGCTCAGTACGGCCTCCACAGGGGGATGGAGAAACTTCATTACCTCCTCAAGATGCGTTACGGGAAGCCCATAATAGTTGTCATAAATAAAGTTGATTTAGTGTCGAGGGAGAGAGTGGAGGAACTGAGAGAAATCATCAGAAAACGGCTTGAACAGGATGCAATACCTCTCTCGCTGGTGACTTTTGAGGGCCTCAATGAGCTCTTGAAGGCTCTGGCTTATTATGCTCAATATGCTATTTAATCTCATTCTTTTCCTGACTTATAATCATTCGCAAGAACTGAACTGAGATGATTTCATCTATGAACACAAATTCTTTAACCAGTTCTGTTACAATCTCCTCAGGGACACCATTTTCTTTGAGAGATTGTTCAAAGGCTCGCTTTCCGTGTTTGATTATCCTCTTCATGCCTGCAACGTGCCAGAGCACTTTAGGAATGATGTAAGAGACTTTAAAAATAGAGGAAAGCATCAATGCTTCACCCTCTCACTTTTCCTCACAAAGGCCTCGAGGAGTGATTTGACGACGTTTATGCTTTCCATATAATTTTTCGTCAGTTCAAATGCTTTATCCGGCTCCATTCCTGCAGCTACCATCTCCTTGTAGAACGTCGCTATGTTCTTCCCCAGCATCTCTGCTTTCTCAGGATCATAGAGCTCATTCAACAGTTCCTTAAGTGGCCCCATTAGGGAGTCCATTATCTTCGGTAGGCTCTCTGCAAGGGCATCCATAATCTCCTTTACCTCCTGTGCATCGTTTTCTGTTTTGAATTCTACCTTCTTTTTATGGCCTTTCTCTTCGATCATGTCTTCAAGCAGCTCTATTTTCTTCTCAATCAACTCAATCTCTTCTTCGCTCTTTGCATTTTTCAGCTCTTCAAGCAGCTGTCTCAGAGTTTTATCTATATGGTCTTCATTCCTCCGAATTTCCTCATCCATATCAATCACCTCGGTTAATATTATATCTGCTCAAACTTAATCGGAATTCCGATCAGTTCAAACCACCTGCTGACCACGGCTTTGCTTAGGGTGTAATACTTACCCCTCTCCCCTTTAATTTCCATAACAACACCCAGTTCAATAAGGTGGTTAATCTTTTCCCTGACTGTATTCCTAGAGCCTTTTCCCCTTCGACCCTTTAGCTCCCGAGTAATCTGACTTATATTTGCCCTTTTCAGGTCAAAAAGAATTCTCACAATTTCCCTTGCTATGGAATCGTGTCTTATTTCAGGAATCACAACGTCTATGCTGAGCTCTCCATATTCAGCATACAGACTGACCAGCTTTATGTAGCTCTGAGCGAGCTGAGAAACAATTTCAAAGCTCTGCATCAGTTTGTTGAGTGATTCTCTAAGCTTTTCCATCTCTTCTGAAAGTCGCTCGATATCGTTGTTCATTCAGCACCCCTGATATATACTGGATTGGTCAGGACATATAGGCTTTCTGATTAGAACTGATCATGCCAGCCCCAGTGGGTTTGCTGGCATAACCTCCTTGATGCTTGCCTTTATGGAGCACCTCACTGGACTTTAAAAAAGATTGAATGCTCCGAATTCAGCACTTGCAGATTTTTATCAAAACCTTTCTGGTTCTTGGTCCATCCAGTTCAGCGAAAAGAACTCGCTGCCATGTACCGAGAATTAGCTCCCCTTCCTCTATAGGGATTACTACTTCAGGATTCAGAAGTAGAGTTGCTCTGAGGTGTGAGTGAGCATTGCTGTCTATTCTATCATGGTTGTATCCTACTCCTTTAGGAATTAACTCTCCCATCCTTTCCTTTATGTCCTGAAGCAGGCCGCTTTCATTCTCATTTATAAAAAGACCGGTTGTTGTATGGCGGGTGAATACAACCGCAATACCTTCCTTGATGCCACTCTTCCATACCAAGTGTTGGATATCCCCTGTTATATCAACTATCTCAAACTCACGGGAAGTTTTAATATTAATTTCATGTAACATGGCTATCACCTTCAACGAATAAGTTCTAATATCTCCTCGAGTAATTGCTTTTCGTTAATTTCATGTTTTTGAGACAAATATTTTAATAGCACTGACTTTTCATATGCTTCTACTAAATCTCTATTTCCATCTTTGATGACCAATCTCTTTAACTGAGTGTGAATTTCATCAACAGCGTCTCTAAAAAGAATTTCATTTGTATATAACCTCTCCTTTTTGAGTATGTCGTTTATGAGGGTTTGTATATATTCAATCCCATCCTCTTCCTTGTTTTTTCCAAGTAATGCTTTGAGCCACTTCATGTTGTCACCCTCTTCCTCTTGTTAATTTCATTATCTAGGGCTTTTAGTAGGATTTCTGATACAAGAATCGATGAAAATTTTGGATCTTTAACTTCCAATGCTGCATCAATAGCTTCTGCAACTTCATTTTTCTTGAGGAAACCATGGGCAACATCTGCAAGGGCCACTGAACGAAGGTGTGTATTCTTAATGTTCAGTGCGACTTTCCTACCTTCTTCCACATTCCCGATAAGAATATAGTATCTTACAAGTTTTACCATAATTTCCTCACTATTTATCTCCCTTATAGCTTTGATAAGCTCGTTATCTCCTCTTTCGGGATGTTCGAGGAGATGATTCATTATCTCCTTTCCTACAGTTTTCTTCTTTCCAGGAGGTAGAGCCTTAATAAGGTCAGGAAGTACATCTTGATTTTTCTCTAATAAATCTCTGGTAATATAAACTAAACCTTCTTCAAGTCCCCCTATAAGTTTGATAGCAGACTCTACCGCTCCATTAAGGGCTAATGCCATAGCCATTTCAACAAGAAATTCATTTCCAAACTTTTTTGATAAGCTCTCAGCTGCTTGGTATAAAATGGGGACATAATGATTAAGTTCGTTTTTATCTTTAAGATAAAATACAATCTCCTTGAATGCCAGTTTGGCCCAGGGTCTCTTTTTTATTTCATCGAGCAAATTTATAGCCTTTTCGTAACTTCCCAAATGCAGATAGAGTCTGATAAGTTCTATATATGCCTCTGAGATATAGGGTTCTGAGCTTATACTTTCAAGTGCAAGTTTGGTCTTTCTAAGTCGATATGCGATTTTTATATGCTCCTTCTCAAGCATAGCGGTGTTTTTCTTTATTATATCAAGAAGGGCTTTATCTCTTAGCTGAGAGTTTTGAATTTCCATTGCAAAGATTATTGCAGTGCTTATATCTCCTATACCTGCAATATATTTAGAAGCAGATTGCATCAGTGAATCTCTATCAGTAG
>JAMOPD010000208.1 GCA_027064745.1 Thermococcaceae archaeon | reverse complement strand
GAATCTTCAAGAATACGCTGAAAAACCTTATTGGCAGATTTTGCTCCAATTTTTTTAAAAGAGCATGCTACAGTTAAAAGAGCCTTAAACATCATAACAGGATTTGTTATTTTATCAACACTATCAAAAGCCTTCGTGAATGCTGTTTTAAAATGCTCATCATCTATTGTGGCCAACTTTTCAGCTATTCGAGCATATGTGACTGCCCTTAAATAAGGATCTCGAATTGCCTCAACTGAGGAGATTATCTCTTCTATAAGCATTTTAATCCCATTTCTTTTAGATTGCTATTCCTATTAACTTTAACGCTCCAAACCTTTTTAAAAACAACTAAAAATTTCCTCATCATGTATGCTGTAATATTTGGAAAGAATCCAAAGCTGAGTGAGGCAGAGTTTTATTCATTCACCAAACGTTTTGGTATTAAGATTAAAATTATAGAGGCATCACGTAACTGGATAATATTTGAGAGTACCAAAAAGATCGAACATCTTTTCGGGAGGCTCGGGGGCTCGCTGAAGCTGGTCAGGATAGAGGGGCAAGGAAAGGATACTGTCAGAGATCTTGAATACGCCAGACTCTTTACGGTCAGTGTTTATGGTAGGGAAGACTGGAAGCTCTGGAGAAAGCTGGGTAGTGAAATAAAGAGGACTTTCAGGAAGGAAGGGCCGTCAAAGTTCTTTAAACCTGCCAGAACCTATGCGATGCCTTCTGAGCTGATTCTTAAAGGCTTTCCTGAGACAAAAGATTTTGTATTTTTCTTTGGTGAGAGAGTGTGGGTTGGAGAAACCGTAAAGGTTGCCGATCCCTTTGAGCTGAAAAAGCTTGATGTTGAAAGGCCCATCCAGAGGCCGATGCTTTCGATTCCCCCAAGGCTGGCGAGGATAATGGTAAATCTAACTGAAGTTCCACAGGGAAATTTCCTCGATCCCTTCTGTGGAATAGGGACGATAGTTCAGGAGTTCGTACTTCAGGGTCTAAATGCCTACGGCAGCGACTCAAACCCTAAAGCCATTCATGGTGCTAAAGAAAATCTCAAATGGCTTAAGAAAGAGTTCAGGACTAAAAAGAGTGCTCATTTTGAGGTCTGTGATGTGAGGAAGCTGAAAAAATGTTTTAGAACAAAATTTGATGCCATAGTTACTGAGCCATATCTGGGGGAGCCCCTCAAACACAACCCCTCAAAATGGGAGGCAATTCAAATGGCAAACAGACTTGACAGATTTTATTTCTCCGTCTTTGAGTCTTTCTCAGACGTTCTCAAAAGGAAAAGCAGGGTTATATTTGTTTTTCCGGCATACAGGCTGAAAGGCGGTGGAATTTACAGGAAGGAGAGAAAATGGCTGGGGAAGCTTGGGTTTGAAGTTCTGGGGAGATACACGGATTTTGAGGAGAGGCACAGACTCGTCAGGGACATACATGTGCTGGGGTATCGGAGTTAGCCAATCAGCCTCTCGTGCTCCTGACTGTTGAGGATAAAATTCTTGAGATCCTAGGTGTCAAAGACGCTGAGATTGAGCTCACCTTCGACCCGCCCTGGACACCTGACAGAATCAGCCCGGTTTCATGCACTTGTGGGCAACCGCGGTTAATCCTGCCTCTCTTGCCCTTTTGAAAGCCGCACGGCTGTAGGTGTTGAACTGGAACCACACAAGCTTTGTCCCTTCTTAATGGCCTACTCCACATACTCCATTTCGGGCCTGACAAAGAGGTCGACCTGAGCTGATTCTTAAAGGCTTTCCTGAGACAAAAGATTTTGTATTTTTCTTTGGTGAGAGAGTGTGGGTTGAAGAAACCGTAAAGGGTGCCCACATTTCCAGGAATGTCAAGGACGGTGGGATAGCTTCCTCCTGAGCACATCTTTATACCGCGGATTCACAGGGATAACGTCATAACCTTTCTCATGACATCATTTGAAGTCCTTTCCGGCTTGGGAGATGCTCCTACAAGGGGCTATTCTCCGGTTCTCCCTTTAAGATTTTTCGTGAGCCTATCCACCGGCATTATCCTGACCATTTTACCACCAAAGAGGCTTGCTTTCTCCCACATACTGTCAGGATAACTGATGGGAGCGCCTGGCGGGCTGTCTAACTTATCCTAACAGTATCTTCTCCCAAAGAGATATAAGCTTGTCTGTTGAAATCTAATTGGTGGGGCAAATGGTTCTCTATGAGGAAAGGGTTGTGAGCAAACTGTTTCTCCTGATTATGCTCATTCCAATAGTGGCAATGGCTTGGGGGACTTGGGAGACTTATCTGACAGGGAAGGGTTTTGAGATTATGCTAACCTCTTGGGTTTTCCTGACACTACTTCTGCTGGATATTATGGCAATTAAAATAGAGATAGACGAGGAGAAGCTGAGGATAAAGGGTATCCTCGGAATTATCGTTAGAAAAACCATCAGGATTGAGGATATCAAAAGCTTTAAGGTTAGTGATCAGTGGATGAAATGCTATGGAACAATCCATTTCACATTCCCCGCAAAGGGTTGTGTCATTATAAACCGCCATAATGGGTGGAGCGTTTCATTTTCAACAAACAATCCTGAAGAACTGGCTCAGACTCTAGCTACTCTCGGCGTTCCACGAGAAGCATAGTGCCGCGAGTTTTCACCACCTTAACTTTCTCCCCGGGCTTTGCGGAACCGTTGATGCACCGAGCATTCCAGAATTCATTTCCAATCTTTATAATACCCTCAGGATTCAGCTCTCTGATGACGGTAGCTTCCTTTCCGAGGAGGGTCTCAAGGCCAACCTTAACATCCTTCTCAAAGTCCTTCCATATTCTGGGGGCAGCGATTATGTCTTTGCCTATAAGAACTGCAAGAAGCAGCAATACAGCTTTCAGGGGGATATGCAGTCCCATAGCTGGAAGGACTACAAGGAGCAGTAGACCTACCACGATTTCATCTGCAAGCAGGATCAGCACCCTCAAAGCTTTGCTCCACTTTCTCATGATTCTAACTAATCGCAAAGGGATATAAACTTCATGCCCTAAATTGGGATTATGGGAGTTAGAGTTATAATGCGTAAGGCAGGGCAGCTATATACTAAAAGCAGAATTCCAGGAGTTGATTACACCGTTAATCAATATGTTGGCTGTCAGTTTGGCTGTAGGTACTGTTATGCCCGGTTTTTGACACGTTGGAAGGATTATGGTCCATGGGGTAGCTGGGTTGAAGTGAAAGAAAATGCTCCAGAGCTCGCGAGAAGGCATGTTAAGGGCAACATTGCAATGTCCACTGTGAGCGACCCCTATCAGCCTTTAGAGGCAGAATTGAAACTGACGCGTGCTGTACTGCGTTTTATGGACAAGAGAAACAACCTCTCAATACTGACGAAATCACCCCTCGTTACGAGGGATATAGATATTCTGAAGGAATTTATGGATGTTGAGGCGGGTCTAACTCTAAACACCTTCAGTGGCAGGGAAAAGAGGCTTTTTGAACCACTGACACCTCTTCAGAGGACAAGAATCAATGCACTCCAGAGGCTTCACGAGGAAGGCTTGAGGACATATGCCTTTATCAGCCCTATAATTCCCGGTATCACAGATGTGATTGCAATTATAGAAGAAACCAGAGGCTTTGCTGATAGGTATTTCTTTGAGGTCTTAAACCTGAAGGCCTCCGGAAAGAATTTCCGGGAAATCCTGAGGGAGAATTATCCAGAGAGCTACAACATCCTTACAGATGATGAAAAGTTTGCCGGTTTCATTGGGAGATTGAAGGAAGAAATAAGAAAATCTCAAGTTAAAACGAATAGGATTGAAACGCACAGGTTATCCTCCTCTGATTATGGCTATGACCATTGAATTGACATTTGTGCCTGTCGGACCCGTCTTGAGAAGTGCTCCTACTTTCTCTAGAGCATGATATGCGTTATGGTTTCTAAGGACTTCATCAATATCAATACCGAGGTTTTCTAGTTTTTCTAATGTTGTGCCATCGACCAAACCTCCTGCAGCATCGGTTGGACCATCTGTACCATCTGTGTCAAAAGCTATGAGGACAGTTCCCTTGAGGCCTGAAATTTTTCTGGCAGCCGAAAGTGCAAGTTCCTGACTCGGTCCTCCAAGACCCTCTGCATCTCCAACACTAACGGTGGTTTCACCACCCATAACGAGAACAGTGGGCTTTCTGAAAGGCCTCTCCCAGTGGTAGATTTCCTGTATCATGCACCCAAGGAAAACGCCGACCTCTCTGGCCTCTCCCTCCATCACCGTCGTCAGAATATGAGCATTAAATCCCAGCTCCTCGGCCTTCGTTTTCACAGCCATGCACGACTTCTCAACACTTCCAATGATGAAGTTGTGGACATTCAAAAGGTCTCTTTTGAGTGTTTCCTCCCTTTTCCCCTCAAGACCAAGCGCGATATGCTCTCTGATGCTATGTGGAAGCTTATTCCACAGACCGTAATGCAGGAGTATTTTGTGAGCGTCCTGAAATGTTGTGGGGTCTCTCACCGTGGGGCCAGATGCTATAGCCTCAAGGTTGTCTCCAACAACATCTGAGATGATTAGGCTTATTAGAGTTCCTTCAACATGTTTGGCCAGCTTTCCTCCCTTCACCTGCGAGATGTGCTTCCTAACGGTGTTTATTTCATGTATTTTGGCTCCGCTCCTTAGAAGTAAATCATTGGTTTTAATCAGCTCATCAAGTGTTATGCCGACCTCTGGCAGCTCAAGGATTGCTGAACCTCCACCGGATATTAGGACAAGGAGAATATCATCTTTTCCAACTTTTTCGGCAAGTTCAAGACCAAGCTTTCCTGCTTGAAGGGAGTTTTCATCTGGTAGAGGATGTCCTGCCTCAATTATTCTGACCCTTCCATTTCTTGGACAACCAGAGGCATAGCCGTGCTTTGTCGCCACGACTGCCTCCGCTATTTTTCCTCCAAGCACATCAAAGGCTGCCCTGCTCATCCTGCATGCCGCTTTCCCGAATGCGAGAAGATAAATCCTGCCCCTTACAGGAAATTTTCTTCCCGAAACTTCAAGCCAACCATCATCAAGCTTCAGAGAACTTTTCACAGCTCTGTAAGGGTCAGCTGCTTCGATGGCGGTTTTCATAAGCTCAAGGGCCAGTTTCCTCATAGACTCACCTGCCTTTTAGAATTATCCTTTCCGCCTCAATATCCTCAAGTGAGGAGTTCCATCCTCCAACAACGTATCTTTTACCATTAAAGGTCTCAATGGTGATATTTGATATCACTTTACCTTCACTTTCAAAAAAGCCTGCTATCCTTCCGGTGATGTGTGCAGTTTTCCGCGTCTTCACGAACTTCCCGAACACCTCGACCTTATATCCCACGAGGTTGAAGTTCTTTATGTCCTCAACGAGCTCCCTGATGCGGAGATACTCCCTCGGAAGCTCCAGCTTGCGCTCTTCATGATAGATGGTTTTTCCTGTTGGCCAGAGGACATGATAAAAGTAACGATCAAACATAAAGAGAAGATTCTGATCCTCAATTATCAGAGCATATCCGTAGAGCGATGAGCCGCTCGTTGTCAGGGCATCATAGGGTGCATAGATGCCGAGTTCCCTGTCCTGAATCACTATCAGCGGGTCTCCAACCTCCCTTATCTTAACAGTTCTGCCCACTTTGGGAACATCTCCCTTCCCGTAGGCGAATATATGTATCTCGGCTTTCTGCTTTTTTCTAAGCTCCTCCCCAAACTTCTCTATAATAGGAAGGGGAGCCGCTATTGAGAGATGCAGTTTTACATTCTGTATTGCCTTTTTTATGTAGTCCTCCAGAGTTATTTTGCTTTTGACGACAAGAACTGTTTCTGTTTCCTCAATAGGGGTATAAAGCTTTTCAAGCTCTTCTCTAACAAGGGAGATTTTCTGTTCGTACCTTTCTTTCATGGCGTCCAAAACTCTGGCCGGCTCCACAGGAATGACCTTCTTCGGTCTGCTTCCGCTGGTCGTCACGAAGCCCTTACTCATTAATGTCCGTATAACATCATATATCCTTGGCTGAGGGACCTTCGAGAGTGTTGCGAGCTCTCCTGCAGTCAAGGCTCCCCTTTTTATCAGGGTCAGATATGCCCTCACCTCATATTCGTTCAAACCCAGGTCCTTCATTAGGGCCCTGAGCTCTTTTTCTCGCATTTCCCACCCTCAAATTATAGTCTTTTCAGTGTTCTTATCAAATACATGGATGTTGTCGAGGTCAATTACTATTTTAACCTTTTCTCCTATTGGGATTGGGATATGGCCCGGTAATTTGATTTTTATGAGTCTGTTTCCTATCATCGTGTGTACTATTGTGTCAGTTCCAAGGGCTTCGATGAAGTCTACGACTCCCTCTATCCTCGCTTCCCTTTTGACATGCTCTAGAGTTGAGACACCTTCGATTGTCATGTGCTCTGGTCTTATTCCAAATATAACTGTCTTGTCGATATAATCCCTCAGCAATTCCCCTAAATCTGATGGGAGAGTAAGGGTGAACGCCCCTCCTTCAAGGGCAATTCCATTATCAGTTTCTTTAACGCTAACCTCCATAAGGTTCATCTCTGGAGCTCCGATAAATGTGGCTACGAACATTGATCTTGGTTTTAGATATACTTCGGTTGGTGGTCCAACTTGGAGAAGGTGCCCCTTGTTCATTACCGCTATTCTGTCGCCCATTGTCATTGCCTCGACCTGATCATGGGTAACATAAACCGTTGTAACCTTAAGTTTCGTTTGGAGCTTTTTAATCTCTGCTCTCATAGCAACTCTGAGTTTTGCATCAAGATTT
>JAMOPD010000207.1 GCA_027064745.1 Thermococcaceae archaeon | reverse complement strand
AGAACTCGTCCTATTGGCTGATGATGGGGAATCCATACTCAAGGTTCCCTCAGATGCTCCTCTAAGCCTTCGTGTGCTCGGTGGTGACGTGGAAGCAAGCAACTGCAGGATCAGCGAGATCATCCTCAATGGAGGAGATGCTCTGCTGAATAGCATTAAACTTGGAACTGCAAAGGTAATAGGTGGCGATCTGAAGGTAGCTTTTAGAGAAATAGATGGAGATGTGTCCATAACAGTTAACAACGGAGATATCATGCTGTTCCTGGAGGAAGATTTTGACGTGGATGTGAAATTCAAAGCAATCAATGGCAGTTTGAAATTAGTAGGCCTCAGCAAGGAGGAGATACAAGGAGGGATGTTTGAAATCAATGTCTTCCTCATCAACGGCGACTTAATAATCCACCGTGGAGAATATGAGAATGAAAAGCTGGGAAGTAGGCTTCATCTAAATGAAGGAACTTCGTACATTGCCGCTGGGAAAGATTGGGCGGAGATAAGGATTGATGAGATGAGGATTTCAGCGGAGAACGGAAAAGTTACCATTGACACAGGGAGCGGAAAGCATGAGGTAACCAATCCAGATGCGTTTAACCTGATAGTACATGGTGTAAGGGAGATAATTGAAAATTACAGCGATGACAAGAAAAGGGCAGTTAAAGAGCTTGAAAATCTCATAGATGACTTCATGGAGTATATAGGGTGATATTGATGGAGACTGCAGTAACATCTGGAAATATTGCAGAGGACGTTATTTCCATGGTAGATTGTGAAGAGAAAAAAGAAGGATATGAAAAGCCACTTTTCGATTTTAACTTTTGTCCTCTGGAGGGATTTATATGATATTTGAAAATGTTAAGGAAGTCGAAATAAACTCCCTCAATGGAAAGATTAACATTAAGGCATGGGACAACGCTTATGCTGAGGTTAGCTATATCCTCCATGGAGAAGTGGAAGTGGAGACTGAACAGAAAAACAGCAAACTCATAATCAGGGAAAAACCAAAGAAAAGAAAAGTCTTAGGGGTTTTTTCCAAATCTTCCAATGGATGGGCTGAAATAGAAATCAAGGTTCCAAAGGGTACTCCAGTGAAAGCCAGAAACGTCAATGGTGAGCTAAAGGCTGAAGGTGTAACATTCAAAGAAGCAATCACCGTAAATGGAACACTGGAAATTAACGGATACACTGTAGAGAGGCTGAGTTCAGTAAATGGAACCATCAAAGCACATCTTGCCATTGCTGGTCCATTAAACGTCACAACAGTAAATGGAAATGTAGAGCTCACCATAGAAGATCTTGAGGGCAACGTCAGTATCGGGACTGTGAATGGGGATGTTAAACTTTACCTCACAGACTTCTGTGATGCAAAAATATCAGTGAAGAAGAGAGTGAACGGGAGTATAAATCTGATTGGTATAGACGAGGAAGAACCCATTATCGGTGCAGGAACATTCGAGGTGAGTGTTGGTACGGTCAATGGTGATGCGAGGGTGGAAGTGATCTAAGTTTTTGTTTAATTCTTTAGTTACTCAATTAGATAATTATGTGGGAGCATATGGGGGTTAGTGTATATGCTCAAGATGTTAGGCAGGAACTTCTGGCTCTACACAGTAGGAAGATGGATATCCCAGGTAGGATGGGTAATTCAGGATATTGCCGTTCCGCTCTACGTGCTCGATAAGACAGGAAGCGGTGCGATGATGAGTGCATTTGTCATGGCGGAGCTCGTTCCAAGGCTTCTCGTGAATCCAATAGCCGGTGTAATCGGAGATAGATACAATAGAAAGCACTTAATGGCTGGATTTGATCTGGCAAGGGGGATTCTGCTCTTCAGTGTTATAGCTCTCAACCTGCTGGACATCAAAAGCCTGCTCGCGATACAGGTGCTCATGAGCCTCATGGGTTCGTTCTTTTCGGCAGGTATATCTGGAATGTTCCCTGATCTGGTAAGAAAAGATCAACTCGCTCAGGCCAATTCAACACTTCAGAGCGGCGGACAGGTTATAAGAATTATCGGGCCTATAGTTGGTGGTATCATCTACGCCCTTGGTGGAATAAGGCTGGCCATCCTCATCAATGCAGTGAGCTTCTTTGGCTCTGGCCTCTTTGAAATGCTGATAGAATATCACTGGGAGACGCAGAAACTCTCAGGTATTGGAGAAATATGGGAGGACATGCTAGAGGGATTCAGGTTTATAAGGGATTCAAAAAGCCTGCTCGTGCTGGTTAGCTTTGCGGTAATCCTCAACACTCTCCTGAATCCTGTCTTTGCCGTCATCCTCCCCTATCTCTCAAGGATAACTTTACGCCTCTCATCTGTTCAGTTCGGAAGCATCG
>JAMOPD010000206.1 GCA_027064745.1 Thermococcaceae archaeon | reverse complement strand
GTCTGCCGGAGATATGGCGGTTCAACTAGAGCCTTTGTTGGGTAAAGGCGCCGCGGTGTTTTTTGCTCTTGGTCTGTTTGCGGCAGGCATGACCTCCGCAGTTACAGCTCCTCTGGCTGGGGCGTATGCAATCCAACAATCATTAGGCCTTCCGAGGGACATG
Organism: Thermococcaceae archaeon; assembly: GCA_027064745.1. GTDB lineage: Archaea > Methanobacteriota_B > Thermococci > Thermococcales > Thermococcaceae > Thermococcus. The sequence goes on along the minus strand of JAMOPD010000206.1, from coordinate 12,080 downwards.
AAGGACAAGTACTTCAGGCTTTGGCTTATGCTCATAATGCTCTCAGGTCTTGGCTTTGGTACCATGGTATTTGCGACAGGCAGGTCTCCAATAGAGGCAATAATCTTTGCTCAAGCTGTAAATGGTGTTCTCCTACCGATAGTTGCTTGGATGCTCCTGTACGCTGCAAACAAGAAGGAATATTTGGGAGAATACACCAACGGTCCAGTAAGCAATATCCTCGGCAGCATTGCAGTTATTACGGCAACAGTTTTGGGAATTAGGCTAATTTTAAAGGCTCTGGGCTTGATGTGATTTTAATTTTTAGGAGGTGTTCTAATGTACGGCTGGAGATCGAGGATAGGGTTGATAGTTCCTTCTTCCAATACGACTATGGAGTCAGAGTTCTGGAAAATGGCTCCAAAAGGGGTTTCGGTGCACACAGCAAGAATGAATCTAACCGATGTTACTGAGGAAGCTCTGATAAAGATGGAGAGCTATGCAAAGGCTGCTGCAATGAGATTAGCCGATGCCGCGGTGGATATCATAATGTACGGCTGCACAAGTGGTAGTCTGCTTAAAGGCAAAGGTTATGACAGACAGATATCTCAGGAACTTGAGAGACACTCCGGGATTAAGACAGTAACAACCTCCACCGCAGTATTAGAAGCTTTAAAAGAGCTTGAAATTTCCAAACTTGCTGTTGCAACGCCGTATATTGATGATGTGAACGCAAAAGAGAAGCAGTTTTTAGAGGAGAATGGCATAGAGATCGTCAGAATGGAGGGCTTGGGATTGATAAAGAATATCGAAATTGGAAAACAAGAACCACAAACTGCCTATAACCTTGCTAAGAGAATTTATACACCAAATGCCGATGGGATTTTTATAAGTTGCACAAACTTTAGAACCATTGAGGTCATAGACTTGCTGGAGATGGATCTGGGAGTTCCAGTCATCACGAGCAATCAGGCTTCAATGTGGTTCGCTCTTAGAAATCTGGGGATAAAAGAAAAATACAAAGAATATGGAGCTTTGATGAAGGAACGCCTATAGCTGTTACTTTAATTTTTTGGCGAAAGCCTTTGGACTTCTCGTCACAGGCAGGATTTCATATTCAGCAACACATGGATGTCTTGACATGAATTCATGTATGCTTCTTGTTAGGGTGTGCATGTCCCTCTCAAAAAATCTCAGGAGTGCATCGTATTTACCTGCATACTCTGCAATCTCAAATATTCTGTAGTTCCTCTTAGCATCGCTGATGAATTTCTCAATTTCATCGTTTGATGCATTTTGGTTAAATTTAACCAGAACATCCATATATGCCATGTGAAGTTCTTGGAGGATTAGAATACCCAGAATCTGAAGATAACCCTTTTCTTGTAAGGCAAGCCTCCTCCGCCTAATTGTTGTCGCTGAAACCCCAAGCCTCTTAGCTATTTCTGTATCAGTCATCCTTCCATTTTCCCTTAGCAAAAAATATATTCTGATGTCAATATCGCTCAAAATTCCTCTAAAGACACTTTTCCAAAAATTCAGTTCTTCTATATCCATGTTATGTTTAAATCCTGCAGTCATAGTGTCATCTCCAAACATTATTTGAGTTTTCCTTTAAAAATCTTGCACCAATCCACATAAAGACTCTGTAATGCACGACTTAAATCGTCAACGTATTTAGAGAATCAACATATTTTTTGAACATTTAAATATTAATGTACAGGAATAATGACGATTTTTGAACAAAATTTATAAAAATATTGAACTAAATTCGTTATTTGTTATATTCGATAACTTTCAACGAGGAGGTGGTAGAAATTAAAACCTTAGATGAACAGGCAATTGAAGATCTTGCTTTGGGTGCAACTGTCCTTGGGACAGGAGGAGGTGGAGATCCGTATATAGGAAAGCTGATGGCTCTTTCTGCATTGAAGGAAGGTTATGAAATAACTCTCCTCGATCCCAAAGAGATTCCTGATGATGCACTTGTAATACCATCCGCAGGCATGGGAGCACCTACTGTCATAGTTGAGAAGATTCCGCGAGGGACAGAGGTCATGAATGCATTTAAAGTTCTTAGTGATTATCTTGGGCGTGAGGTTTATGCCACCCTTCCTATAGAGGCCGGGGGTCTTAACTCCACAATTCCCTTAGCTGTAGGTGCTAGGACAGGCATTCCGGTTGTAGATGCCGATGGAATGGGTAGAGCATTCCCTGAGCTTCAGATGACGACGTTTCATCTATATGGTGTGCCTGCAACTCCTATGGCATTGGCGGATGAGAGAGATAACGCAGTCCTTCTTAGAGCGGCTAATAATTACTGGGCTGAATGGCTAGCGAGAACTATTACCATAAAATTCGGAGGGACGGCGTGGATTGCACTGTATGCAATGACAGGAAAACAACTGAAAGAGGCGGCTATTCCCGGAACATTAACATTGGCCCAGAAGCTTGGGGAAGCTATAAGAGAAAGCAAGGAATCAAAAGAAGACCCAATTGATGCTATTTTAGAGGTTTCTGGAGGATTCAGAATATTCAAGGGGAAGATAATTGACGTTTCAAGGAGAACCACTGGAGGATTTGCCAGAGGAGAAGCCGTTTTTGAGGGTTTGGATGAGTACAAGGGGCACACATTGAAAATACAGTTCCAGAATGAAAACCTCGTCGCGATATTGGATGGCAGAATAGTGGCGAGCGTTCCAGACCTGATAACTGTTCTCGACATGACAACAGGCAAGCCGATTACCACGGAGAGCCTTAGGTATGGGTACAGGGGAGTCGTGATTGGAATACCCTGCAGTGAAAAGTGGAGAACAGCTAAGGGACTAGAAGTTGCTGGACCGCGGTACTTCGGCTATGATATTGACTACATCCCAATTGAAAAGCGCATGGAGGGAGGTAAATGACGCTCAGACTGGGTATAGATGTTGGAGGAACAAACACCGACGCAGTCATTCTGGATGAGAAAAACAACGTCCTGGCAAAGGCAAAATCCCCAACAACTCCCGATGTAATGACGGGTATTCTGAACTCCTTAGAAAAGGTTCTGAATGAAAGTGGAGTTGACCCCGGGGAGATTAAATACGCAATGCTCGGAACAACTCACGCTACCAACGCCATAGTTGAGAGAAAGAATCTCGCAGAGATTGCCATCATCAGAATAGGAAAGCCTGCAACTTTGGCAATTACCCCGCTAACAGGATGGCCAGAGGACTTGAGGGAAAAACTCGGGAAGCATGTCTACATTGTTCAGGGAGGTCATGAATACGATGGAAGAGAAATTGCTCCCCTTGATGAAGGAGAGCTGAAGAAAATTGCGGATGAACTCAAGGACACAAACATAGAAGCAATTGCCATCTCCTCAGTGTTCTCTCCGGTTAATTCTGAACATGAAGAGAAAGCTGCCGAGATACTCAGGGAAGCTCTTGGGGATTCTGTGGCAATAACACTTTCCCACGAAATTGGCAGTATTGGATTGCTGGAAAGAGAAAATGCGGCGATACTGAATGCAGCAGTTACAAAGGTTATGAAAAACGCAGTTCGCGGATTTGAAAACGCTCTGGAAGAGAAGGGAGTGTATGCAAAGCTCTACATAACCCAGAACGATGGAACACTGATGTCCGCGGATTATGCAGTGAAATATCCCGTTTTAACAATTGCATCCGGCCCAACTAACAGTTTAAGGGGGGCAGCTTTTCTCTCCAACGAAAAGAACGCTATTGTAGTTGATGTTGGCGGGACAACATCGGATATTGGGATTTTAGTCAATGGATTCCCCAGGGAATCAGCGGTTGCAGTAGAAATTGGAGGGGTAAGAACAAACTTCAGAATGCCCGATTTAATCTCCATAGGCCTCGGAGGAGGCAGCATAGTCCGGATTGTAGGAGATGGAGCGAGGGTAGGTCCGGAGAGCGTTGGTTACAGAATAGTTGAGGAAGCCCTTGTTTTCGGCGGGAATACGCTGACGGCAACTGATATTGCAGTCGCTGCTGGAAGGTATAAGCTTGGAGATGTCAGCAGAGTCCAGCATCTTGATAAATCCCTCGTTGAGAAGGCCATCGCCAAGATTGATGCTATAGTTGAGGATGCCATTGACAGGATAAAAACAAGCCCAGAGCCAACTCCCGTTATTCTGGTTGGAGGAGGGAGTATTTTGCTCTCGAACAAAATAAAAGGTGCTTCAAAGGTTATCAGACCGCAGAACTTCGATGTTGCAAATGCGATAGGTGCGGCGATAGCTCAGGTTAGTGGAGAAGTCGACAGGGTTTATTCTCTTGAACAGTTGGGAAGAGAGAAGGCCATTGAAGATGCAAAGAAAAAAGCCATTGAAGAAGCCATTAAAGCAGGCGCCGACCCAGAGACAGTCGAAATCGTCAATTTTGAGGAAATTCCTCTCGCTTATCTACCGGGCAATGCAACGAGAATAAGGGTAAAGGCGGCAGGTTATCTTAAGGCATGATTTTTATTTTTTGATAAATTTTTGGAGGTTATATTATGGGAACAGATGAAGGATTTGTTGAAAAACATGCTTTGGATGAGATACCTAAAGAAGAGAGAAGCCCTTGGTACAGCATTGCACTGATATGGACTGGAGTGATGATATGTATCCCAGCTTTGATGATAGGTGGTGCTCTTGTTACAGGATTACCTTTGGGAAATGCAATACTTGCAGGCATAATCGGATATACAATCGTTGTGGCGTATATGGTTTTCATTGGAATGCAGGGTGCTGATCTGGGCAGACCTACGGCAGTTTTAGCGAGAGCGTCGTTTGGAGTCACTGGAGCGAGAATAGTTATCTCACTGATAATCGCGGTGTCTCTAATAGGCTGGTTTGGAGTCCAGGCGAATATTGCAGGTGCAGCATTTTCAAGCATCCTTAAGAGTTGGTTGGGAGCAAATGTCTCAGTGGGCATCTCATCTCTTGTGTGGGGAATAATAATGCTTACCACCGCCATTGTCGGATATAAAGCTCTTGAATACCTTAACTACGTCGCTGTTCCATCCCTTTTAGTCTTGGCGCTCTACGGAACATATGTATCGCTCACTAAATTCGGACTTGAGAACTTGTCAAAGTATCAGCCTCCCAACCCCTTCTCCCTGTTGCAGGGAATTGCATTAACGGTAGGAACATTTGCCGTTGGAGCCACAATTGCAGCTGACTATTCAAGATATGCTAGAAGCAGAAAGGATGCAGTTCTTTCCTCAGTCTTTGGAGTATGGCCTGCCGGAATATTGATGCTCTCAATGGGAGCCGTGATGTCTGTCGTAGCGGGTACATACGACATAACCCAGGTTCTATCAAAGCTGGGGCTGTCTGCTATAGCCCTGATAATCCTAATCCTTGCAACGTGGACCACAAACACAATAAACGCATATTCAGGAGGCTTAGCAATCACAAACATGTTTAACCTTTCCGGAGAAAAGAGAGCACTGGCAACAGCTGTTGCTGGTCTCCTTGGGACGATTTTGGCAGTTGCAGGCATATTGAACTATTTTATTAAATGGCTTACAATACTAACAGCGACAATACCCCCAGTTGCGGGCGTTCTCATAGCAGACTACTGGATAATGAGAAGAGCAAAGGCAGAGAACTGGAAGGAATATCCAGGTATAAACTGGGCAGGAATTGGAGCATGGATTCTGGGTTCTTTAGCTGCAATAAAGATACCATGGGGAATTGCACCAATAAACGGCATAATCACGGCGATGGTGATTTATTATATCCTCTACAGGGTGATAGGTGAAAGGACATGAGGATACTCGATTTGATTCCAGTTATCGAAACTGAAGGCATAGCAGAGGCTGTTGAAGACAGGAGAAAACTTGGAAAATTGCTTGACGAAGAAACTGGGGGGCTGATAAAACTTGATGTCCTCTCCATAGACAAAGGGACAGCTTCCATTGAAGGTAGTTATGACGAGGCTCTGAATGTTCCATACATCCTCAAGAAAGTCAGGTGGGCCGAAAGGAATGGTTATGATGCCGTTGTCTTGGACTGCTTTGGTGACCCCGGTCTTGATGCTGCTAGGGAAATAGTGGAGATACCTGTAATTGGAGCAAATCAAGCCGCAATCCATATGGCCTCACAACTCGCAGGCAGATTCTCGATTATAAACATACTCCCTGAGACAGAATATCTGATTAGGTCATTGATAATGAAATATGGATTGATGCAGAACTTAGCATCCATACGAACGATTCATGTGCCTGTCCTGGAGTTGGAAAATAACCCAGAGCTGACGGTGAAAAAAGCTGTTGAAGCTGCAGAAAAAGCAGTTCTTGAAGATGGAGCATATTCAATAGTCCTAGGCTGTACTGGAATGTCACCACTGGTAGATGCCATAAAGGAGCACTTTAATGAGATTGGAGTGAATGTACCAATAATAGAGCCGCTTAGGGCTGCAATATATACGGCAGTTACACTTGTTTTATCAGGTCTAAGCCACAGCAAAGCCGCTTACATGACCCCGCGGGATAAATTCAGAAAGATCGATTTTGATATCTAATTCTCTTTTATTTTTCCATTCTCTTCAAAGAGATAAAGCTTTAACCCTAACGCTAAACTTTACATTATGTTCGTGATAGATGCTGCAATATTCATTCAGGGGATTGATGTTGAAGGATACACAACCCCTAAGGTGATTGAAGAAGTTAAAGGCCCTGAGTCGAAGCTCTTTCTGGAGAGCTTAATCAGTGCTGGCAAAGTAAAAGTTTTGATGCCTTCAGAGGAAAGCATTGGAATCGTTAAGGAAGCTGCAAAAAGAACAGGAGAATTAGATGAGCTGAGCGAGGCAGATATTGAAGTTCTTGCACTCGCCTATGAGCTAAAAGCTGTCCTTTTTACTGATGATTACAATCTCCAGAATATTGCCAAAACTCTTGGGATAAAGTTTAAAACGCTTAAAAGGGGCATAAGGAAGGTAATCCGCTGGAGATACGTGTGCATCGGGTGCAACAAAAAATTTGAGCGTGAGCCGCCAGGAGGCATCTGCCCTGATTGTGGGAGCCCTGTTAGGTTGCTCCCAAGAAAGCGGAAAAGAAAGACTAAGAAATCCTAATTGTTTTAATCTCAAAGGGCTTTAGCTTGACTTCTCTACCAACCTTTCCAAGTTCCTTGAGTTCAATCATATCCATCTCAATGCCTTCCCTTGGCAGTTCAACCTCAAGCTCTTCTTTTGATGGATTGTACAGCCTTAATATGTACCCATTCCCATCTTCTGCCTTCTTTAATGCTCCAACTACTGCATCTGTCCTCATAAAACTGAAATCCTTAACTTTCCTTTCAGCTTTTTCCCTCTCGGTAATCCAAACTTCTGGGACTTTTTTGGAGAGTTCTCCCCCAAATTTAAACTCTTCAGCTTTCTTTTCAGCTTTTTCGGTCTCAACGTAGATTCTCTCCTCGCCGTCAGCTTTTCCTTCAACTCTTCTGGCCTTGACAACCCTAAGCCTTGACCAAACTTCCCGTGCTCTCTTGTAAACTTCTCCCTCAAACCAATCTCCCTTGTGGGGATAGATGTAATATGAAAATTCACCTTCTCCTAAGTCGCTCCATGGATTTGGATAAATTGGCGACTTGAGCAGACTGAGTCCAATCTTTGAGTCCCAATTTGTGTAGCCATGCCTTGACGTACAAATTATAGCAACTCCATAATCACCATCGCAGACATCTGCCCACCTCAAAGCTGGAACCTCAAATTTGGCCTGCTCCCAAGGAGTGTTCCTCACTGCCGGTCTTTCTATTACACCATAAGGAATATCATAAAAGGAACTCCAGTTGTGTGTATTGAAGTTGAACCATGCCTTAAGCAGAATTTCCTTGTCCTTCCAGTCGACTTCAGTCTCAAATTCCAATAATTTTGATTCCTTGCGGAGCTTTATGAACTGGGTCACCCTTGAACTGCCATAGCCTTTAACCACTTTGATGACCGCAATTAATGGACTCTGGTAAACCACCCTAGCTTCTCCAAGTGTTTTGAGCTTTTCACCCTGAATCAGAAAGTCCTCATTTATATCCCAGGCATCCCACATGCCCGGCGTATCTATATGGGCCATCAAGATGTTGCTGGTGCTTCTTAATGCCTCTCTCTTATTCTCTTTGTCATAAAGGGAAATCAACTCTCCATCCTTATTTATAACTGCCCTTAGATACTCATTCTCAAGTACTATTTTATCTCCTTTAGCCTTGACTTTAATGCCTTCTTTGACCTCAATAGGCTCAAAGGCTTTCCAGCCCAGAGGTGGAGCCTCAAGGAGGTAATATTCTCCATTAACCTCAACTACCTCTCTCCTCTCCCAAGGCAGGTCATTGAAGACTAGGGCATTCTCAGCAATTCTCTCCAATACACTGTGAATTATTTCCTCTGCTTCTCTGATTACTTTCTTTAAGTCCTCAATAGCCTCATCATAAACTTCCTTTATTGAAGAACCAGGTAAAACATCATGGAACTGATGCAGCAGAACCCTCTTCCAGAGTTTTTCAAGCTTCTCTTTTGGATACCTACTTAGCCCAAGCATCTCAGCTATTGTGCTCCAGATTTCAGCACTCCTCAAAACTGATTCAGCATCAGCCATATACTTCTTCATCTTGAGGTTCGTTGTATAAGTTCCTCTGTGCACCTCAACGTAAAGTTCGCCTTCCCATGTAGGCGTCTTATCAATGCACGATTTAAGCTCTGCTATATACTCGTCCTCGTACCCTTTGACTATCTTTGGAATGTGAGGTACTTTGTTCATGTGCTTCATCATCTCAACCATTTCCCATGTGATTCCTCCACCACCGTCACCATATCCGTAAGCATAGAGCAAGAAGGGAACTTCATATTTGTTCTTATAGCGCTTCCACTGCTTGTAGAGGCTTTTGGCAGTCATTGAAGATTTATAGCTCATCATGAGATGAACGGGAATCTCTGTTCCATCAATTCCCTTCCATATGAATGCATGATAGGGAAACTCGTTCCTTTCATTCCATAGGAGCTTATATGTAGCAAAGACTTCAATCCCGCTCTTCTTCATTATTTGCGGCAGAGAAGCAGAGAAACCGAATGTATCAGGGAGCCATCCCATCTTCGCTATTCTCCCGAATTTTTCAAGGAAGTATCTTTGGCCGTACAAGAACTGCCTCACGAGGGATTCACCATCTATAAGCTGAACATCACTTTCAACCCACATTCCTCCGGCCAATATCCATTTTCCTTCTCTGATATACTTTTTAACTTTCTCAAAAAGTTCTTTGTCAAGCTCTTCAAGCCATTCATAATACTGAGCTGAGCTTTGGATGTATGTTACTCCATACCTCCTCATGAGCCTCTCAATTGTCGAAAAAGTTCTCAGAATCTTCTGTTTTGTTTCGGCATACCTCCATAACCAAGCGGCATCTATGTGAGAATGTGCGAAAGCATAAGCTTTGCCAATTTTTGGGAATGCCCTTCTCAGTCTGGTTAGTGCATCTTCAAGTTCCTCAAGAGTCCTGTCGATTTCTTTTAGGTAATGTTCTCTCTTCGGCTGGGCAATGTCTTCAACTTTCCCTTTCATAATTCCAACGCCATACACTGCAGAGAGGAACATATAATCAGGTCTGATCTCTCTTACATCAAAGCGTCCAATTTTAAGCTCTTTAATTCCTAAACCTCCATCGTAGAGAAGCATTCTCAGAAGAGTAATTTGCTTAATACTTGGAACGCTCTTAACCCTGATGAGGATGTCTGATAGTCCCTTCATTAAAGCTTCTTTCAAGTCATCCTCTTGTACTACTTCAATGAAGCTCACTATGTCAAGCAGTCTTTGAGCCAGAACATAGGGTTCCCACATAATCCCAACAAGCATTGCATAATCGATTTTAATACGCCATTTGTGGTATCCAAACATTGTTAGAGGAGATACTATGAGCTCAAGTTTATGCTTTCCGGGACGGATTGGAATGTAAGTGTGGATGTCATCTATTGTGCCATAAGCTTTCCCGTCAAGTTTTACTAAAGCATTCCCTTCCATAGAAACTTTCAAAAACCATTTAAGGCCATCGTTAGGAACTTCAACCTCCCTTGAAAAGACTACCAATGTATTTGGCTCAGCTTCTCTCCGAAATGGTAGCTTTATGGTTTTTCCTTCTGATTTCCACACATTCAGGAGTTTATATTTCCTAATAGAAGTAGCCATTAAATCAAACGCCTTTCTCTCAATTTCGGCTAAACCCATCACAGCTCATCACACTCCTATCCTCTGGCGTCAGCGCTCATAGGGCTCTTCATCGCTCCGCTTGAATTTATTCATCATCCGCCAGAGTTTCACTGAATGTAATATGAGATAAGCTTTCTCAGCTCAAAATCTGGTTTGACCTTTTTCCTTAAAAACCTTTTAAGCTGAAAATTCTCTGCCATCAAACCAGAAAGCTCAATCGCCAGAATCTTGTTGTCTTCACTAAGGCCATACGCCTTATATCTGAGCGGAGCCCATCTCTTTTCCAGTTCCCAGACCTTTTTCTCTAGGACATTTATCTCCTCTTTCAGGGAGTTATATTCCTCACTTGGTTCCTTAAACTCTCCTCTAAAGATAATCTGAAGAATCTTTTCAGGAGGCTTGTTGTATTTCTCGCTTATCCTTTCAATCGCCTTCCAGAGCTCCTCACTAATTTCGACTTCAATCTTTCCAAAGCCTTTTTCAGGCTTTATTTTTATTTTCATTCTCAATCTCACGTCTCTTCGCCTCCAACTCCTTCCTGAGTTCCTGGTTCTCTCTTTTGAGTTCATCTCTCTTTTTCATCATAAAATCCCTGTCTTTCAGGGCTTTATAGTAGAATTCCATAAGCTCCTCATATTCCTCCTCCATATTTTTGAGCTGCTCTTTCAGTTTTTTCTTTTTCTCCTTTAAAAACCCCTCCTCTTCAGCCTGCAGGGTTAGTTCGGCTTTCTGGAGGGATTTTCTGATAAGTGCTTCAATATCCTTATTTTTCAGCTCTCTGAAAATCTCTTTGGGGACCCTAATCTCCAAGAATTTCACCTTCTCTTTTTTTCAATCTCAGTTTTTCTATCATAGCATGTGATATAAAATGCAAGTAGGCTTTTCCATTTTCCATAAGGCTCAAGAATTTCTCTGACATCTTTCTCTTTAACCCTTCTGTTAAAAATCTTTGCTATTCCCCGTCTCAGTCCTAGATCCCCCGCGGGATAGATGTTTTTTCTCAGGCCGTATGCTAAGAAAAGCTCTGCCGTCCATTTTCCGATGCCTCTGAATTTTGTCAGGTATCTTGTTCCCTCCTCTTCGCTCATCTCATCCAGATCCAGTTTTAACTCTCCCCTAACTATCATCTTGGTGAGATGCATTATGTACTCCGCCCGGTATCCGAGTTTTGCTTTTTTCAGCTCTTCAATGGACAGTCTGGCTATATCCCGGGGTTTCGGGAAGATGTAGAGGTCTCCTCTCCTCTTACCGGTTAATTTTACCAGCTCTGCAATTGTTCTTTTGGCAAATTCAAAGGAAACCTGCTGTTGGGCAATTACTTCAACGAGAGCCTGATATTTATACGGCGAAGCAGGAACAGTTAAACCCCAAAACTCTTCAGCTAAAAATGCAAATTTTGAATCTCTAATTTGGCTGTAGAATGCATCGAGGTCAGTGTCTAAGCCAAGAATAAACCTAATCTTGTCTCTTGCCATTTTCTTTTCTTTACGGGAAAATGTCTCAGGGAAATAAAAATTTTCACCATCAAAGCCCACTATACCATAGTCTAATGCCTGCCAGAAGATTTCGTCATATCTCCAAGTTCCATTTGGAATCATTTCGTATGTTATTTTCTGTAAGTCGATTTCAACCATCGGTCAAGCTTTATAGGATTTTCCCTTATATCCTTTAGGGTCGAAACATAGAGTCTTTTTCCATCTACTGACCGCATGATTTCAAGTTCTCCATTTTCCTCCAGAAAGAGCATAGCATCTTTTATATCCTTAGCCTTAATATCAAAGTTTTTCTTTAAAAAATCCCAATAGGGTTCAGTACGAGAATATCGGGCAGCTTCCTTAACAACCTTCCATGCAAGCCTCTTTCGATCCTTTCCCTTTGCGATTTTAAAATGCCTAACCAGCGCTCTCAATGTTGGCATATTTTAA
>JAMOPD010000205.1 GCA_027064745.1 Thermococcaceae archaeon | reverse complement strand
AAGGCCTACTACATCGCCAAAGCCAGAAACAGGTTCTGGCCCAAGCCGAGGGGTGTCAAGATGAACGCCGTCAACCACCCGCACGGTGGTAAGGAGCACCACATAGGCAGGCCAAGCACGATTTCAAGGAGAGCTGCACCAGGTCAGAAAGTTGGTCATATAGCCGCGAGAAGAACTGGCAGGAGGAAGTGATGAAGATGGCGAGGAGAGAATTCAAATATAGAGGCTACACGCTTAATGAACTCTTAAACATGTCACTTGAGGACTTTGCAAAGCTCCTTCCAAGCAGACAAAGGAGAAGCCTCAAAAGGGGTCTTTCACCGGAGCAGAAGAAACTTCTCAGGAAGATCAGACTTGCCAAGAAGGGCAAGTATAAGAAGCCAATCAGGACTCACAGTAGGGATATGATAATCCTACCTGAAATGGTCGGGATGAGGATTTACGTCCACAACGGCAAAGAATTTGTGCCACTTGAGATAAAGCCCGAGATGGTAGGCCATTACCTTGGAGAATTTGCTCTCACAAGGAAGATCGTCCAGCACGGCTCACCGGGTGTTGGTGCTACTAGGTCGTCAATGTTCGTAGCAATCAAGTGAGGTGGTGTGAATGGCCAAATTCTCCTACTCTTTCCAGAACTATGACCCGGATAAAATGGCGAGAGCAAGCGGAAGGGACTTAAGAATCTCACCGAAGTTTTCAATTGAGCTCTGCAGGGAGCTCAGAGGAATGATGCTTAATGATGCCCTGAAGTACGTCGATGATATTATAACACTCAGAAAACCTCTGCCACTCAGGAGGTTCCACGACAGTCAGGGTCATAAACCAGGCAAAGGCTTTGGACCAGGAAGATATCCAGTGAAAGTTGCAAAGGCTATGAAGAAGATACTCCTGAATGTCAAGAACAACGCAGAGCAGAAAGGACTTGATCCTGATAGGCTTAAAATAATCCACGCAGCAGCTCATAAAGGCCCAGTTCTCAGAGGTTACATACCCAGAGCATTTGGAAGAGCGACGCCATTTAACCAGCAGACAACCCACATAGAGATAGTGGTTGAAGAGGTAAGGTGAAGGAGGTGAGTACATGGCTATTGAAAGGTACTTCATCAAAGAATCTGTCAAAGAAATGCTCATCGACGAATATCTTGAAAAGGAACTTAGGAGAGCCGGTTATGGGGGTTTAGATATAAAGAAAACTCCTCTTGGAACCAAAGTTATAATCTTTGCCGCCAACCCTGGTTATGTTATAGGGAGGGGTGGAAGAAGAATCAGAGAACTCACCAGAATTCTTGAGAGGCAGTTTAATCTTGAAAACCCCCAAATTGAGGTTGAGGAGATAAAGAACCCCTACCTCAACGCCAAGGTTCAGGCCGTTCGTCTGGCCCAGGCTCTTGAGAGGGGCATACACTTTAGAAGAGCGGCCTATGCAGCTATAAGAGCAATAATGAGGAACGGTGCAAGAGGGGTTGAGATAAGGCTCAGCGGCAAACTCACAGGTGAAAGAGCTAAAAGCGTGAGATTTTATCAGGGATATCTTGCTAAGGTCGGAAATCCTGCTGAAACCTTAGTAAGCAAGGGATACGCCCAAGCACTACTTAAACTCGGTGTTATAGGTGTCAAAGTTTCAATAATGCCGCCGGAAGCTAAGCTTCCAGATGAAATTGAAATTATTGAAAAGCCCACTGAGGAAGTTGTTGAGGTGAGCACCCAATGAAAGCAAGTGAAATTAGAGAGATGAGTATAGAGGAAATTGATGAGAAGATCAGGGAGCTCCGTCTTGAACTCGCCAAGGAAAGGGGTATGCTCACCATGGGGACTTCTCTTGAGAACCCCATGGTCATTCGAGATTTGAGGCGCGATATTGCGCGCCTTATAACAATAAAGAAGGAGAAGCTTAGGGAGAAAAGGTGATGTTTGGTGCCGAGGATTGTGAACCCACTGGATGAGATGCTCTTTAAAGAGGTGCTGAAAGAGCAACAGAGAATTAGAGTTTATATTGAAAAGGCCCGGTATGGGAAGCTCAAGACCATAATTGAGGGAATAGATGAGAAAGAGTTTGATCTCGAGGATATAGCTAAAAAACTGAAGGCGAAGCTAGCATGCGGTGGAACTGTAAAGAAGGGAAGGATAGAACTGCAAGGAGATCACAGAGAAAAGGTCAGGCACTTATTGGCAAGCCTTGGATTTTCAGAGGAGTTGATAGAAATCGAGTGACAGCAAAAAATCTGGCATGGCATGAGCTAATAGGGCTGAAAGCAAAGATTATAAGGGCATCTCATCCAGAGCTGGTTGGCATCGAAGGATACATCATCGATGAGACGAAAAACACCCTCACGATGGTGGGA
>JAMOPD010000204.1 GCA_027064745.1 Thermococcaceae archaeon | reverse complement strand
CTTTAATATCGAGGTATGTTTCCTGCTACTCCTGCTTATTTCCTCCAAAAGAGCAGGGATAGTTAAACATTTTTCCTTTCGCTGACTTGCTCTTTAAGGAAACTACAACTCTAAAAACGCACTGAAAAGCTTGAAAAATTGAGTCTTCTTTCCAGAGGGCGTTATAAATCTATGAAGGATTAGCTCATTTCTTAGTGTTTCACATTCTTTACCCAGCTTTTTACAGGCCTCTTGAAAGTCTGAACTTTTGGCGAGCATATGCACAATATCATATCTGCTAAAAAGCTTTGTAAAATATCGTTTAACCCACTCTTCATTAATTGAACGGAGAAAGAGCTCACCCTTTCGGGAGAGACGGTAATAAGTGTGGTGTTTATGCACCTCAAATGCCTTTTTGAAACGTGCTTTGCTTCTCTTCACAGCTGAACCGGAGTCCCGTTCTATTAATCCCGCTTCAAGGAGGTCGTTTATCGCATCCTTAATTAGGAACACATCCAGCTCAGTCATCTTGGCCATCATATTGGCGTAATCCACTCCAGCCTTTTTGAGATGGAGCAGTATATAAAAGTGAATTGGGAGCAGTTGGTATGAAATGGGGAGTTCTTGAGGCATATTTCTCCACTCATCACAAGCTTCTCCCCAACTTTTTATAAACATAATCAATATCAATTAAAGAAAAATCCTACTATTGCTGTTTATTCTTCTCCTGAACCTGTTTCCATAGCTCTTCAAAGTTCTCTACAATCCGTTGCAGGGCAAGTTTTAAGTCTCTTGTTCTCGTGAAGAACGCTACTTTATTGCTTTGATTTCTAATCCTAAGAAAGTTTGGTCCCATTCTGAATGCTGCTAAAACATCCACATCCATAAGTTGACTTATTACCGCTTTGAATTTTCTTGGATCCCCGTGCTCCTCTTCTTCTATGTCTTTGGCTCTGTTGTTTCTCCTATCGAGGAGCTTAATACTTTCGTTTTCACATACTTCATATATCAGAAAGAACTCAGAATCTCCGTAATGAGCATCTATGAGAGTTTCATCGTTTTCCATACCAAATGCAACCTTTAAGCATCTCACAGGCTCACCTCCAGATTGGTGCATAT
Source organism: Thermococcaceae archaeon (assembly GCA_027064745.1). Lineage (GTDB taxonomy): Archaea > Methanobacteriota_B > Thermococci > Thermococcales > Thermococcaceae > Thermococcus. Next base: position 1,256 of record JAMOPD010000204.1, on the reverse strand, counting down.
GCACAAAGCTTAAAAACTTTTAGGTTAGCCTAATTCCTGGAGGTAATGATGAGAAGATTGGAAGGCTATAAGTTTCACACTTAAAATTAAAATGGAGGGATGAGGATGCAGATAGCGGTGAGCGGCGGAAAAGGTGGCACTGGAAAGTCAACTGTGGCAATAAATCTTGCAATAGCACTCAAAGATTATTTTGACCTTACATTGGCGGATTTGGATGTTGAGGCTCCAAATGACCATCTACTCCTCGGCGTGGAGCTGACCAATGAGGAGTCGGTCGAGTTGTTCATGCCGCGCTTTGATTACAGGAAATGTACCCGGTGCAGGAAGTGTGCTGAAGTCTGCGAGGAGCACGCGATAATAACCATGCGTGACGGGACACCCTTCCTGATGCCGAATCTCTGCTCAGGCTGTGGGGCATGTGATATCATCTGTCCGGTTCCGGGGGCAATCTTACCAGGTAAAAAGCTGATGGGGCACACCTACCTCACTGAGACCCCCTACGGCTTTCCGCTTGTCACGGGAAGGCTCCTTGAGGGTGAAGAGAGGGCAATGCCAATAGTTTCCAGGGCTAAGAAACGCGCCCAGGGGCTTGAGAAGGAGCTTTTGATGGTTGACACAGCCGCCGGGACGAGCAACACCGTCTCGAAGGCCCTTGAGGATTCGAGGCTCATCATAGCCGTCACCGAGCCAACTCCCCTCGGAATTCACGATGGCGAGTTGATTCTCAGGCTGGCGAAGCTGATGGATATTCCAGCGATAGTGGTGATAAACCGCTCTGACCTTGGAGATGTGAGTAAAGTGCATGAAATTGCCGAAAGATATGGTGCGGAGGTAATCGCGGAGATTCCATACAGCGAGAACATCATAAGGAGCTACGTTGAGGGGAAACCCATAGTCCTGACGGATTATCCCGAGGCGGGGCTCTTCAGGGAGATTGCTTCCAGGGTCGTTGAGTTCCTCGGAGGTGGTGAGTGATGCAGCTGGTCATAGCGAGCGGCAAGGGAGGCGTTGGAAAGAGTACCGTCACGGCCTCGCTCCTCTACCTGCTGAAGGACGAGTATAAGCTCATAGCGGTTGACGCTGACGCTGACGCGCCGAACCTCGACCTGCTCCTCGGCGTGGAGCGCTGGGAGGAGGAGAGGGAGCTGGTAGGGGCGAAGGTGGCGAGGATAAACACGGAGAGCTGCATAAGGTGCGGCATCTGCCAGGAGCGCTGCCCCTACGACTGCATCAAGGTTATTGATGGGGACTACGTT
>JAMOPD010000203.1 GCA_027064745.1 Thermococcaceae archaeon | reverse complement strand
ACAGCCTTTTCTTTAACCATTAGACTGTGGGCAATCCATATATCCTTGTAGCTGTTGCCTTTCCTGTGCCTAAACCCATATAAACCCAATTCTCCTGGAGTTTTGCCCGTAGCCATTACGATCCAAGCGGGAATCGTTATTGCCGGAATACAGCTCTTCATAGGCCCATAAATCGATTTCTCGATAATCTTCTTTATATTCGGCAGTTCGTCTATAAACTCGTGAAACAGCAATTCAGGTGGTGCTGAATCCAAACCTATAACGAAGACCTTAACCATATTTCCACCTCTTCTTTAATCGTATTCACAACGTTCTCAAGCTCACTCTTTTGACAGACCACACCTAAAACTTCTTTCTTACCTCCAGCTTTGTATCCCATAGACTTTAACTTTTCAATTATTTTTAGTATGTTGATTTTATCGGGCTTAGCTCTTAAGTAAACCTGAGCCAATCCGTTGAAATCTTTGTTAACCACCAACGCCAAATCGAAGCCCATATCCCACACCAACTTCCTCCCTACTTTTGATATCACGTTGCAGTTACTTTTAAACACGATTTCAGCACAATTTTGCCTTACTACAAGGTTGTCGAGGGCTTTTTGTACCTCTTGCTCAATTAAATCCAAGTTCTTTAACCATCTCTCGTTGTTCAAAAGCTCTCTTGGCTCTGAGTTTAGCACGACTTCCACTGCCTCTTCCACGCTTTTCCTATCCATCACGACGTAATTCGAATCGATTAATTCAACTATTCTAATGGCATCATCCTTTGGAAGTGTTAGTAGAGACTTAATTTTTTCACCAAATTCCGTGGCAAATACGTTCTTATTGTCACCTATTGCACCTAGAGCTGAGAGGTGATTCCAGATGTGATAGTATTCCGATACAATCCACGAAGCAGAAGGGTAATACTTACCATCGATCACTGGATTTATCTGAATTACAAATTCGTTGTTTATTCTACGTTGAACGTGGTGATCTATAAATACGGTTGATTTTGAAATCTTTTCTACGACATCTGGTGCATTGAAATCCACAACGTAGATTTTTTCAGCTCTTTCTATAAGTCTCCAAACTTTGGCATCAAAGTCAAATACGCCTATGGGTGGTGTGCAGTTTGTCCAATCGTCTTGTAGCATCTTGGCTATTAACGCTGCAGAGCAAATTCCATCCGTATCCCAGTGATGTATTATTAGATTCATCAGTCTAAGTATCCCAAAGCTCTCAACCTTTCTTTAACCTTTTCCTCCTCCTCTTCGCTAAATACCTCTTCAGTCTCTTCCTCTTCTAAGCTGGCAAGGATTTCTCTTAGCACATACGTCACGTATTCCGAAACGGACTTAAACTCCGTATCCTTAATTCTTTCCTCTATCTTTTCGTAGATTTCCTTTGGTATCTTTATCTCTATCTCTTCACTCATAAACCTGCTTCTGTTTATGAACTATTAAAAAATTGCTCTGTTAAAAAGAGGACATGTTAACATAACCTCCTCAAATGATTATAGTACCAGATGAACAGCTTGCAGAAGAGATTCCAACATTTAACGGGATTTTTAGCGGTAATGGAACAAAAGAAGATTTTAGCTCTCTGCTTGAAAGAGCTGAATACGGATTCAACTAAGCTTCTTCTTCCGAAACCCTTCGTATTCGAATTCCAGATTAAGGCTTTTTAAAGCATCTATAAGCCATGGAGCCTTGTCTATAACGAATTTCGGCATGTTCTTGCAGTATTTTAGCACTTCTTTGATGAAAGACTTAGTTACAAGCCAATTTCTTGTCGTATAGACTTTCATCAGAATCAGCTCATTCCTTTCAACGTCTACGGCTGAATAAACGTAGTAACGCTTCTTGTTTGCTTTAACAACTGTCTCATCTATTGCTATAAGATTCCTATTCTTTTTCTCCGTAGCAATCGGCAATCTCTCCTCTATTTTCTTTATCCATCTTCTGACAGCGTTATATGAAACGGGATGCAATTCGGATAGAATTCTGGCAGTTCTCCTGAAAGATGATGTCTGAAAGTAAATTGCTACGCCAAGAATCTTTATTTCTTCTGGCACCTTGTTCCTTTCAAATATCCTCAGTTCTTTTACTAGATCCCTTATCATCTCTTAAGTCTATCTTTAGATTTTAAAATAATTTTTGGTTATGTTATCACGTCTGATATAGTGTATCGCGAGTGGAGTCATGATTCAATACTTTTCCAGTTGCTGGGTCAAAGACCACAACATAGATTGTTCCTTGACTACTATCTCTCTCGATATACACATCTATAGAAGAAACACTATCAACAATTCCAAATCTTTTTGGCGTAAATCCAGATATTTTTTGTGTCTTTAAGTTACCACGTGTTGTGTATATATTCAGTTCG
>JAMOPD010000202.1 GCA_027064745.1 Thermococcaceae archaeon | reverse complement strand
GACTACCTAACAACACCTAAAGTTCAGGCAGAAACACTCTCAGAAACCGGCTTCTTCCCGGTTGTTAAGGAAGCAAGTGAAGAACTCCCTGAAGGACCACTCAAAGTGCTCGCAAAAGGTGTTGCAGCTCAAGAATCAACATCCGATGCACTAGTTGTCATGATTCCGAACCTCGGAAAATACGGTGGACAGTTCGGAGATCTCTACAAAGAGGCATTTAGAAGAATTGTTCTTCAGGGGCAGGATCCCAAACAGGTAACAAAAGATATAGGCGCTCAGTTAGATAAACTCTTCCAAGAAGCTGGCGTACCGCTGCCATGAGGTTGGCTTTTATTTTCTTTAATTTTTTCAAATTCTACCACTCTCAGCCAGAAACAAGTCTTAACAATTGAAGGGGGTCATTAGATGGCGAAGAAAGTATCAAAATATGTTCCATATCTTTTAGTCGCTCCCGCATTAATATATTTAGGCATATTCATTGGATATCCTATGATAGAAGGCATTAAACTTGTTTTCTATGAAAATGGAGGGTTTTCTCTTGCAACAATTCATAGAGCGGTTAACAATTACTATTTCTGGCCAGCTTTGAAGGATACCTTAGGTCTAGTCGTCATAATCGTCCCTAGCCAGCTTATACTGGCTCTTATATTTGCATTGGCAATGAACAAAGTGTTTAAGGGAAGAAATGCTGCACTAACCCTCCTTATAATTCCTATGACATTAAGTGACATTGCTGCAGGTTTAATTTGGTATTCAATGTTGTCTCCAAGTGGATTCATGAATAAATTATTGTTGAATTTAGGTTTAATTCATTCCCCTATCCAGCTTTTTGGATATCAATTCCACACGAGAGAATTCATCATGTTAGTGTTTGTTGAGCTCTGGAGGTCAACCGTTACGATATTTGTAATTGTCCTAGCAGGACTACAGATGATAAGCCAAGAGTATATTGAGGCAGCTGAAGTATTTGGTGCTGGCTACTGGACAAGATTAAGGCGTATAATTATCCCTCTATTAAAACCAAGTATTCAAACTGCTTTGTTATTGAGAACAATCTATGCATTCAGTATCTTCGGAATTGTATGGGTTCTTGTTGGTAGGGATATCCCAGTCTTAGCGGGAGAAGCATATTATCAAGTAACACAGATTAAGGACTATGGAGTTGGAGCATTCTATGCACTGCTAATTGCAATTATGTCCCTAACCGTTGGTATAATCTATCTGAAGCTAACAAGAGCAGAATATCTGGAGGTGAGAAGATGAATGAAAAAACAATGCATGAACTAAGAAAAATAGGCTTTTACACCTTTATCTTCATTGTTATAGTGTGGATGGGTGTACCTTTATTGGTGTCTACACTATATGCATTTGGACTCCCTGATGATTATTATAACCCTCACAGAATAATACCATTTCACTTTACATTGAAGACCACCAAAATGTTACTCTTTACACTCGGTGGATGGGATGCGTTGAAAAACAGTGTAATTGTGGCAATTCTAGCAATAATAATTAGCTTTGCCCTTGGACTACCGGCCGGGTATTCTATAGCAAGATTCATATTTCCGGGAAAAGACACTATAAAGCTTGGAATGCTTGCCCTCAAAATATTTCCCGTTCCAATAATGGCAGTACCCTTAGTGATGCTCTATATTAGACTGCACCTTATTGATACTAGACTCGGTGTTGCCCTTGCACACAGTGCTGGCTCCCTGCCACTTGTAGTCTTGATTACTGCGAGTATCTTTGCAGGTACTTCTGCAGAATTGGAGGAGGCGGGCATGGTATTCGGTCTTACAAGATTTCAGTCATTTCTTAGGATTACCCTACCCTTAGCACTTCCCGGCCTGGCGGCTGCGGCAATGTTCACCTTCGTTGGTTCATGGAATGAGGTCTTTGCAGCTTCAGTATTAACATTCAGTCATAGAACATTGCCTGCATTAATGTTAACCTTAATGGAAACTGCACCGGATTATTATAAATTCGCTGCTGCGTTTATAATGGCATTTCCAGCTATGATTTACGTGGCTGTTGCAAGGAAGTATTTAATCTCAATGTGGGGTATAGCACTTAAATGAGGTGTGAAAAATGGTGGAAGTCAGACTCGAAGATCTGAAGAAATACTTTGACAACGGAAAAGTTAAGGCAGTTAATGGCCTCAATCTGACAATTAAAGATGGAGAATTTCTTGTGCTGCTCGGTCCTTCCGGCTGCGGGAAGACAACTACGCTGAGAATGATATCAGGACTGGAGGAACCTACTGAGGGAAAAATCTGGTTTGGGGATAGAGATGTTACATACCTCCCTCCAAAGGACAGGAACATCTCAATGGTCTTTCAGAGCTATGCTGTCTGGCCTCACATGAAGGTCTATGATAATATA
>JAMOPD010000201.1 GCA_027064745.1 Thermococcaceae archaeon | reverse complement strand
TTTAATGAGATCTATGTAATCTCCCCCCAACCTTATGGCCCTAACAGGAACCTCCGTGATTATGAGCACGACAACGTTAGAGTTTACTACCCGAGGTTCTTCCACATGCCCGTTGAGTTCTTCAGAAAACGCCTCGGTGACAACTTCTTCAAAGCCGCTATGCGGGTTATCAAGCGTGAGAAACTGGACTTCGATTTAATTCATGCCCACTTTACGTGGCCAAGCGGGTATGCAGGGGTTAAGCTTGCTAAGGAGTTTGAAGTTCCCGTTGTGATTACAATCCACGAGAACAGGGATTGGTTTTTGGGAGAGTACAATTCCGGAAACGAGAAGATTTACTGGACGTGGAAGAATGCCACGGCGTTGGTAAGAGTTAATAAAAAAGACGTGCCTTTGTTGAGGGAGTTTAATCCCAACGTCTATTCCATTTCAAATGGTTTTAATCCAGAGCGGTTGAAGATTATTGAGAAGAAAGCTGCGAGGGCAGAGCTTGGACTTAAAGATGATGCAAAGATAATCTTTTCATTGGGTGCATTGATAGAGCGGAAAGGATTTCACTACCTCATCGATGCAATGCACCTTGTCACAAAGAAGAGAAAAGACGTTATATGCTTCATTGGGGGAAATGGTCCTCTCAAAAAGAGGCTCCAGCAACAGATAAACAGGCTTGGTCTTCAGAATCATGTTAAACTGTTGGGCTTTGTCCCAGATGATCAGCTTGCCCTCTGGATGAACGCCGCTGATTTATTTGTATTACCAAGCCTTAGTGAGGGTAATCCCACAGTAATGTTTGAAGCCCTTGGGGTTGGTTTGCCCTTCATTGGCACTACTGTTGGGGGAGTCCCAGAGATAATAATATCGGATGACTATGGCTTGCTCTGCCCGCCGAAAGACCCTGAATGCTTGGCGGAGAAAATTTTAATAGCTCTCGATAAGGAGTGGGACAGGGAGAAAATAAGGGAGTATGCGGGGCAGTTCACATGGGAAAATATTGTGAAGGAGATAATAAAAATAGCTACTAAAATCATGCTATGATTTTCCGTTTTATTGTTCTGTATAGCTCTGCTGGAGGGGTACCATAGGGAATTCTTACAATGTAAATTGATACTCCCTTATTTTTCTTGAATATCTCGATGAATTTTTCACCAATCTGCGAGAGTTCGTATACGGGCTTGAAGCCTAGTGATAGTCTATTAAACTTGTGGTAGTTGAGATGTGTAAAGAGATCTTTGTATTCTGACTTTATGATCTCTAGGCTTATCATCCCAAAGGTTTCAGGATCAAGAGGATCTATATGTATCGTATCTATCCTTTCATTGAACAGAAGGTATATCTCGTCGATCTTTTTGACTGTGGGAGTGTTCTCGTCCCTAAACAGTAGCGGGTTGATCTTTCTCCTGCACCCGCCCTTAACAAGGGGATTAAACTGACAGATCCTCCAGTGCAGCTTGTCAAGTATTCCGGATGTCACATACCTATTTAAAATTGGTAGTTGGTTCACGTTGTATTTGTATATTTTTGGCCAATTTAGATTCACATAGCCTCTGAGTTTATCGTCAATAATAAGTATATCATCTGAAAAAAACTGAAAATTATCTTTTAATATAAAGCTCATTTCGAGAAATGTTTTTCCAACACCCCCGCTCCCGGAAAACACTATTAACTTTTCGTTTTTAGGGTCAAATACTGCACTAGAATGTATGGGGAGCAAAGTTTTGGACAATAATAATATGGATGGGATAAGTATCATTTCGTGCATAACTTGGGAAATTTTTTGATAAGGATGTCTGAATTCTTTATCAATTATCCATTTGAAAAAATGACTTTTCCGTAGAATCTTCTGAGCGGGAATGTACGTTACTGCCCCTTTTGTATTATCATGTCCCCCTGCATAATATATCCATCCAAAATACGTCTTCATACCAAAACCATTTTCGATTTCATAATGCGTTTTGGGATTATTTGATACGGTCTCCGGGGCATCATTTGTTACCTTGATCTGGATTCTATCCCCAGAACGCGGGTGCTCTTTTTGAATGACATTATACAACCTTGCTAGGTTTTCGATCTCTTGGTTAATCGGACTAGCGGGTAGTGTAACGTTCATATCAAAATAAACTCCTCCAAATGGGAATTCCATGTGCAACCCCCCATGGTGTGTTTATACACTCTCGCTATTCCTTTTAAAATTTGACCTAATGAGTCCGCCTAGTTATGGGCATGCCTTCTGATAAGAGACCCCCGATAGTTGCAACTCCCTGACTCACCACCGTCGCCACTGCCGCTCCTTCGGCACCATAGTTCAGTATCAGAACGTAGTTTAGAACCACGTTCAGCAACGCCGTAAACCCCGTGATCTTCGTAAAGGTAAGCTCTCTCCCG
>JAMOPD010000200.1 GCA_027064745.1 Thermococcaceae archaeon | reverse complement strand
TCCTGATGTGCCATCAAGGCCAATTAAGATAACAACCAATGGGATAACGTGGGAATTTTGCGACCGAGAGCAAAATTCTAAGTGCATTGACTTCAGAGGGGCTGTTTTTAAAGAAGAAGTGAGATTCAACAATGCCGTGTTCAACAAAATTTCTTTTGAATTCGCAAGTTTTGAGAAGGAGGCACACTTTAGGGATATTATTATGGAATTTGAGGACAATAAACCAGTCTTTAGAAAAACGCACTTCAAAGGTATGGCCTATTTTAACAATGCGACTCTGGAGAATGTATGGTTCCAGCAGGCTACATTTTCTGGACGTGTTGAATTTGATGGAGCTACATTTAAGGGTAAACATATCTCATTTTCTGATGCCAAGTTCGAAAGTGTTGCCACCTTCATAGAGACTGCAGAGGGGAGGCCTACCGTTTTTAAGTGTCCGGTTAAGTTCTCAAACACAAAGTTTAAAGAGTGGGTAGATTTTTGGTTCTGCAACTTTTCTGAGGTGAGTTTTGATCACTGTCATTTTTACGATACCGCACGTTTTGAGTTTGCCGAGTTCGGAAAGGCCTTCTTTAACTTTGCTACGTTCGAAAAAGGAGCGAGCTTTAAGAATGCAGAGTTCCACGGTAATGTTCACTTTGAGGATGTCGAATTCAAAAAGACGGTGGAATTTCAATCAGCAAAATTTGAAAGAGACGCTATCTTTAACGGATCAACTTTCGAAAAACGCCTGATTTTTGTGGAGAAAGACATTTCCACAGAACCTAAACCTAAGTTTCGAGGAAAACTCGAATTTTCAAACTGTGATTTTCGGCAGGGAGTCCGCTTCGTAACAGTGCCAGCATCTAACACAGAGAATGCCGTCAAAAAAATTGAACGTCAGTTGAAAGAGCTATTTGATCCTAACTCACCAAGTTATTCATATTCTCTTCAAGAAGCTGCAAGAATACAACGTTTAAGCTTTGAAAAAGAAGGAAAGCGTGATGAAGCTGACCAAATGTTTGTTATAGAGATGCGTGCTCGGAGAAAGATTCGGATGAGAGAGGCTATAGTCTCGGGGAGAACATGGTCCAAGTTTAAAGCAAGGTTGTATAATTTTCTGGAATGGTTGCTTGGAGATCTCTTTTCGAACTATGGTACAGGATGGGCAAGGCTTTTGTATATGGGCTTAGGGATCCCCCTCGGCATTTTTCCTCTTGTATATGTCCTTAGCCAATATCAATATCTTGGAATAAACTTCGGTTTTGTTCTGACTTTGTTAATCTTTTCCTTTTTAATTGGAGCATTCACTTCCCAATCCTTCGATATAGAACCTCGGAGGGAATCTAGAAAAAACTTGATTATACACTCAACAGGGATTTTTGGCATTTTGTGGACCATATTTTCACTTCTTACAACACTCAACCCACAAGGCTCAATATGTATTCCTGCTGCGAATTCAATGTGTAAGCCAATAGAAATGTTTAGCATCCCTAATGATATTTTCAACATCCTGTATTACAGCATGGTAACCTTCACCACCCTCGGCTACGGCGACATGCACCCGACCGGCTGGCTCAAAGCTTTGAGTGCAATCGAAGCCCTAACCGGAGCCGTCTTCATGGCGCTCATCGTCGCAGTCATAGCTCGTAAGTGGATGCGCTGAACCTAAGGTTAAGGCCAACTTTTTATACTTCCTCGCCCTTCTCCCTATGGTGGTGCTCATGAAAATCGTCGTTGTGGGTTCTGGCACAGCTGGAAGCAACTTCGCGCTGTTCATGCGCAAGCTCGACAGGAAGGCCGAGATAACCGTCATCGGAAAGGAGGAAACCATGCAGTACTCCCCCTGCGCCCTGCCGCACGTCATCAGCGGCACGATCGAGAGGCCCGAAGACGTCATCGTCTTCCCG
>JAMOPD010000199.1 GCA_027064745.1 Thermococcaceae archaeon | reverse complement strand
ATGTTTCTGTTTGGCTCCAAACCCTTGGCTTTCTCAAGCAGAGATCTTAGCTTACCCTTTAGCGACGATCCAGGGATGTAGGGTAAACCTGTTATAGGATCTTTTATGACTGGATTATCTATACCACCGATTTCCACCGCTTCTCTTTGGGCACCTATACGTAATCCAGTTTTTAACTTGATTCTCCCCCTAATAACAACCTTTCCAAGCAGAACTTCACCCATATTAATCCCTCCCTCCTAAGAATACATGATAAGCGACAATAGCCTGCAAGAATTCGTGAAATTTCTCGTAGCTTTTTTCGTCTAACTTCCGTAAAATCTTATCAGAAACTTCTAAGATTGGCGTTATTGGGTCCCTCCTACCTTTATGCCTTGAAGCCGTGTACGCTAAGACGTATCTCATTTTTGCGACGTCCGAGCTTATATCTCCTAATTTCTTCGTCTTAATTCCCCTGTAAATACCGTTAGACATGCTCAAAATCTTTCTAATCTGCGTTGTTTTCATCCCTTCAACTACAGTCGCCTTTGCTGCAAGTATAAAAGCCATTTTTAGCCTATCATCTGGAGACAAATCCAAAAACTGCTCGGCTTTTCCTTTAAACTCCTCAAACGTCTTGTTAATGAAGTCTACTACCTCACGGCTTCTACCACTACGATTCAATTTATCAATTTCTTGCCCCAATTCAACGAGTTTTCCCTCATCTAACAGTTCTTTCAGATCATCCATAAAATCACCCCCTAACCGCTAAATCCAAAATCCTCAAAGGAGCATCAATGAAGTAAATCTCCTGAGGTTCTCCACTTCTGACCTTATCAACATCCCTTTTAGCCAAGTCACCGAAAACATCGATTAACTTAGCCCTTGAGAGGTGATAGATTAGAGAAATATGCCACTTCAAGCCTTTTGGGTTTTGAACATATTTCTCTCTTGCCTCCAATATTTTCCTCAGAATTGCTCTACTAACATTCAGTTTACATCTACCGTTTTCGTATTCGCAGATTTTAGGTATGTACTTGTTCCAGATTGCTTCAAATTCGTTCCATTTGTAAGATTGCTTATGCGTTTTCATAGCTGGCTTAGTTCTTTCAAACAGCATTATTCGATCTTTAACCTTAATTTCTTCAGCGGTTTTTATTCTTTTTATCTCTCCTTCTTCTTTAGCCTTTTCAAGCCTGTCACTCGTAATTTTAGCCATTCTGTATAGAGGATACTTCGGATCGAATATAGCGAATCCTGCAGAAATCGTTAAATTTGGATTCCAGCCTACGTATTCCCCAAACAACTCTCTAATTTCGAAAGCAATCTCGAAAACGTCGTTCCATGCACCAGAATAAACCACTACTAAGTTCCTCTTACCGTTATCTGCGAGCTTAGGCAAGTTTTTGAGGAGACTTGCGACTTGCTCGTCTCTTTCGGCTATCAACCTTATACAGTTCTTGAAGAAGTGACTCATGAACCTTGAGAGAGTAGCGTATCTCGATAGAGATCTCTTATCTTCGGGTAAACCCTCTGAAAATATTCTACCCAAGTTGTCCACATCCATTTTTAAAACCGCTATTTTATCAACGCCTAAGGCTTCCTTGCTTAATTCGTCGAAGTTCTTGATCTCGTAACCGTTAGTTACGACGTAATCTGAAACGAAGTACGGAATCGTTTTGTATTCACTGTATAAATCCTCTAAGCCAAACGAGTTTTTCACGAATATCAAAGCTTTCTTGGGTACATCCTGAATGTTCTTCTCGATCTCGTATATACCGTAAAATACGGAAAACGGTAGATTTACGGACGGATAAAGCCTGCCTAACTTCTCATCGGAACGCCATCTAACGAAAGCTTTTATTCTTGGTAAGTCTTTACCCAATCTGAGTAAATCCTTACATATCTCGCAAACTTCTAAATCGTTTTCTTTAAACAGTTTAGGCGCATAAACTCTACAAACATCGCATGCAAAACTGTTTGTAGAGTAATCTTCTTCGATTAGTTCGTGGCTATCGTTTAGAATCTCTAAGAACTTCTTGTTTTTGGCAATTTTCAACTTTCTTCCGATACACCTCCATATTGACGTATTATTAACCCTGAGGCTCGTTAGATTATTACCATTTAGCTCCACGTAATCTATTGCCAAGTATAGCTTGCCTTTGAACTTCTCAAATAACCACTTATTTACCTCTGTTCTTATATTTTCAGTAGCTTTTTTGGCTTCTTCCGTGTTGGGAGCGAGAATGTAGAAGTGTCCGCCACCGCAGTATATCACGTTAGCCCGTGTAAGGTTCAACCTTTCAACTATCGCAGCAACGACATCTTCAGTCAGTAGCTCAAGGTAAGCGGATCTCGCTCTAAGATATTTCAAGGCACCTTTACTCGAAATAGTGTATATAAAATCCTGAATACCCGATATGTC
>JAMOPD010000198.1 GCA_027064745.1 Thermococcaceae archaeon | reverse complement strand
ATGGAAGATATCTGGGCACTATAATTATTATCGGGAGAATATGTTTATGTTTGAGATAGAAGGAAAGGAATATGGTATAAAGCCAATGAATTGTCCAGGGCATATAATGATATATAAGTCTCGTATTCGGAGTTATCGAGATCTTCCTATTAGGATATTTGAATTAGGAACGGTTTATCGCTACGAGCGGGCTGGGGTCTTGCATGGACTTTTGAGAGTTAGGGGGTTTACCCAGGATGATGCCCATATATTCTGTCGGCCAGACCAGTTGGAGGAAGAGATTGGTAAAGTAATTGATTTTGTTAGAGATGTGTTAGACGTGTTTGGTTTTAATGATGTAAAAATGGAGATAAGTACTCGTCCGGATAAATATATTGGATCAAAGGAGAATTGGGAAAGAGCTACAAGGGCCTTGGAAGTGGCTCTTAAGAGTAGAGGGATTTCTTATGATGTAAATCCAGGAGAAGGGGCGTTCTATGGCCCAAAGATCGATGTGAAACTAAGAGACGCCCTCAAAAGGTCTTGGCAGTGTGCGACTATTCAGTGTGATTTTTCTTTACCTGAGAGGTTTGGGCTGGCATATGTGGATAAAGATGGTAGACCTAAACAGCCAATAATGATTCATCGAGTAGTTTTGGGAAGTATAGAACGTTTTATTGGAACCTTGATTGAACATTATGCAGGGGCTTTTCCTTTTTGGCTTGCTCCTGAGCAAATAAGGGTTCTTCCGGTCTCGGATAAGTTTACCTCTTATGCTCAGGATCTTGTAACTAATTTATCCGAATTAGGATATAGAGTTGGGATAGATGATGGTTCGGATACCCTTCCCAAAAAGATAAGAATGGCGGAAAAAGAAAAAGTCCCTTATATGGTGATTGTGGGGGAAAAGGAAGTGGAAAAACGTTCGGTTTCTGTTAGGGAAAGAGGGAAGAAGGATTTGGGTGAGATGGAATTTGGAGAGTTTGTAAAGCTTTTAGAGGGGAATTTTGTCCCGAAGTAGGTATGGGGTTAAACAAGGAGGTGGATCATTTTTGATGAGAGACAGATTCGGATTAATCATGAGATAAGAGCCCCAAGAGTTAGGGTGATCGGTCCAGATGGTCAGCAACTTGGGATAATGAAGGTCTACGAGGCATTGTGTAAAGCTGAGGATTTCGATTTGGATTTAGTTGAAGTAGCTCCTAATGCTGATCCTCCGGTGTGTCGGATAATGGACTTTAATAAATATAAATATGAGCAAAAGAAGAAAGAAAGAGAGGCTAAAAAGCATCAAAAGCACTCTCAACTGAAGGAAATACGGTTTAAGGCCAGGATCGATAAGCATGACTTGGATATAAAAATTAAACATGCGCGGGAGTTTATTGAGGATGGGCACAAGGTCAAGATTACTTTAATGTTTCGAGGAAGGGATTTAGCTCATAAAGAAATTGGTGAAAATTTATTAAACAATGTGATAGAATCTTTATCTGATTTAGCACAAGTGGATAGAGATAAACGATGGGAAGGAAAAAATTTGACCGTAATACTATCTCCGGTTAGAAAAAAGGCAAGGGTTGATAATAAGGGAAAAGTAGAGGAAAGGAAAGGAGAAGGAGATGCCGAAGGTTAAAACGCACAAGGGGGCCAAGAAGAGGTTTAAGATTACGGCAAAAGGTAAAGTTTTGCATGCTAAGGCAGGGAGAAGACACCTTTTGACGGGTAAGCCCTCTAAACGTATGCGGAGGCTAAGGAAAAAAGGGCAAATCTGTGGTGAGCAGGCTAAAATGATAACTTCTTTAATTTCTGGATGAAAGGGGTGAGGTTTTATGCGTATAAAGACGTCGGTTACTAAGCGAGCTCGACATAAGAAATGGCGTAAAATGGCCAAAGGATATTGGGGGGCTCGAAAGTCTCACTATCGTAGGATCCACGAAACGGTTATGCGGGCCTTAAGGTATTCTTATAGGGATAGACGCACAAGAAAGAGGATGTTTCGTAGACTCTGGATAGTTAGGATAGGAGCTGCATGTAAGGCATTAGGGATTTCTTATAGTAAATTTATTGGAGGCTTGAGGAAGAAGGGGATTGGATTGGATAGGAAAATACTTGCAGAAATGGCAGTTAACCATCCTCAGGATTTTGCTCAGCTGGTGGAGTTGGCTAAGCAGGAATAGGTGGTTCGTAAAATGGATTGGCGTAGTGAGCTCAAGGCATTAGAAGAGGCATTGGCGGAGTTAAAAGAGAAATATCGTCAGGCAGTAGACCCCAATGTCCTTGAGGAAGTGAGGGTTAAGTTTTTGGGAAGGAAGGGGCCAATAAAGGCCCTTTTAAATTTTATAAGGGAGGTTCCACCTCATGAGAGGCGAGAATTGGGGCGAGCAATTAATGAGATAAAGAACGCCTTTGAGACTTGGATTCAAGAAAAGCGAGATCAGTTAGGGGAAAAAGAAGAAGAGATAAAAGATCCGACCCTTCCTTCGAGGCAAAATAGTCTTGGTCATAAGCATATAATAAGTCAGACTATAGCAGAGATAGTGGATATATTTAGAGAAATGGGATTTGCTTTGGCCGATGGACCGGAGATAGAACAGGAATATTATAATTTTACTGCCTTAAATATTGATGTTACACATCCTTCTCGAGAGGCCTTTGACACGTTTTATCTCAATCTTCCGCCTGATTCGGATAAAGGTAAGTATCTTCTTCGAAGTCATACTTCTCCCATGCAGGTTAGGATTATGGAAAGGTTTTCTCCACCGGTAGCAGTGATTGTTCCTGGGAGAGTGTATAGGCCAGATGCCGTGGATGCCAGTCATAGTTTTATGTTTCATCAGATAGAGGGGTTTTTAGTAGATACTGATGTGCGTTTTTCTCATCTTAAAGGGATATTGATGGAATTTGCGCGTAAGTATTTTTATGATGATGTTCGGTTGAGATTTAGACCTCATTATTTCCCTTTTACCGAGCCATCAGCTGAGGTGGATATTTCCTGCCTTTTTTGCAAAGGAAAAGGTTGTTCAGTGTGCAAGTATTCGGGTTGGATAGAGGTCTTAGGTTGTGGCATGATACATCCCAATGTCTTAGCGGCAGTAGGTGGAGAATATATGGCTAAGACAGGATTTGCCTTTGGAATGGGGGTTGAAAGATTGTGCATGTTGAAATATCGCATCCCAGATATTCGCTTATTCTATAATGCAGATGTGCGATTTTTGCGCCAGTTTTGATTTTTGTTCCCTTGCAGTCTGATAGTAGGTTTATCCTAATTGTGATAGGGAGGGTTGTTATGGCTTCTTATTTAGTAACTGGTGGAGCTGGATTTATTGGTTCTCATATTGTTGAAAGATTGGTTAAAAATGGACATCGTGTCAAGGTCATAGACAATTTAGTGACAGGGAAAAAGGAGAATCTTGCTTCTGTTATAGACGATATTGAGTTTATAGAGGGTGATATTCGCGATCTTGATTTATTACAAAGGGCCATGAAGGGAATAGATTATGTAATTCATCAAGCGGCCTTACGTTCAGTCCCTAAATCGGTTGAGAAGCCGTTAGAGTATGATGAGGTGAATGTTCGTGGAACGCTGAATGTATTTGTAGCCGCTAAGGACAATGGGGTTAAACGGGTAGTATATGCCTCTTCCAGTTCGGTTTATGGCGATCAGCCTACTCTCCCGGAACGGGAGGACATGCTTCCATTGTTGGTTTCTCCTTATGCTGCTACTAAATTAGCGAACGAGTATTATGCCCGTTGTTTCTACCATAATTATGGCTTGGAGACAGTTGGACTGAGATACTTTAATGTGTTTGGTCCAAGACAAAGTTTGGATAACCAATATGCGGTGGTCATCCCTAAGTTTATTACCTGCATATTAAGAGATGAAGCCCCTCCTATACATGGTGATGGAACTCAGACCAGGGACTTTACTTATATAGATAACGTTGTAGATGGTAATCTTCTTGCCTGCCAGAAAGAGGGAATTGGAGGTGAGGTGTTCAATCTTGCTTGCGGTCAAAGTTGTTCTATCTTGGATTTAGTTAAATTTATAAATGAAATATTGGGTAAAGATGTTCAGCCCATATTTACTCCTCCGCGTCCCGGCGATGTTAAACATACTTTGGCTGATACTACGAAACTGAAAAAGCTAATGGGGTTTTCTTGTCGAGTGGATTTTATGGAGGGCCTAAGGAGGACAGTGGATTGGTTTAGAGAAAATATAGAGAGAGTTTAGTATTTAAGGGGTGGGAGTGATTGCGTTGAGATGGCAAAGGTTAAAGCGATTGGACTTTTTTCTGGTGGTTTAGATAGTATCCTTGCCTTTAAGGTGTTGCAGGATCAGGGAGTGGAAACAGTTGGCGTGCATTTTTTTACTCCTTTTTACTCCCGACCTGATATAAAAGAACTTGCCAAGAGATTCAAAATTGATTTAATAGTTGTTCCTGTCCTTGATGAATATATAAAAGATGTTCTAAGCTCTCCAGTTTGTGGTTATGGTAAGAACTTTAATCCGTGTATAGACTGTCATGCATTTATGATCCGTAAAGCAGGTGAGCTAATGGGTAAATTGGGTGCAAAGTTTGTGTTCACTGGTGAGGTTTTGGGAGAACGACCATTTTCTCAGAGCAGTTATGGTTTACGGAAGGTTGAAGAATTATCCGGGCTTAAAGGTTATCTTCTACGACCGTTGAGTGCTAAGTTGCTGGCAGAGACGGTGCCAGAAAAAGAAGGATGGGTAGATCGGGAGAGATTGTTGGATATAAGAGGGAGAAAGAGACAAAGACAGATTGAATTGGCTGAATATTATGAAATAGATGTGGATCCATCGCTTCAACCTGCAGGAGGATGCCTTTTAACGGATCCGTTTATGTCTAAACGGATTAGGGCATATATACGAAGGTTTCATCGGCAAGACTTAGTGATTTATTCCCTTATAAAGACTGGAAGGCACTTCTTTGTGGCTAAGGATACAGCACTTGTGATAGGTAGAAACAAGTTTGAGAATGATGTAATTGAGAAGTATGGGAGTAGAGGAGTGTTGCTGAAACCGGTTGGAGTTGCAGGGCCTTTAGGAATTATCTTTGGTGAATTAATACATGATCCAGCAGTCCATGGGCTTTGCGCCAGGATATTGGCCAGTTATTGTAAAGCCTGTGTTGCTGAAGGGGTGTTTGTGAGTTTTTCTGATGGTGATGCATTAGAAGTTAAGAAGGAAGATCGAAAGAAATTTTCTCGGTATGCGATATAAAAGGGTAAAGGAATTACCAAAGTTTGATAGACCAAGAGAAAAATTGGCTAATTATGGCCCTCAGAGGTTGTCGAACACGGAATTGATATCTATCCTTTTGGATACTGGAACACAAAGGAGAGATGTGTTATCTTTGGCCAAACGCGTAGAGAAGGTATTGTGGGACAAATTGGAAGATGTTTCTTTCTCTGATTTGACTAAAATAGATGGAGTGGGTTTGGCTAAAGCGAGTAGGGTGCTTGCTGCTATTGAATTGGGAAAAAGATTACGAGAGAGGAAGAATATGGAGATTCGTTCTCCAGAGATCGTTTGGCATATCTCTATGGATATTGCCAGATCCAAAAAAGAGTCGTTTTTGGTTTTATATTTAGATGTTAGAAACAGAGAGATATACCGACAGCTAATATCTGTTGGAACTCTAAATTGGGTTAGTGTTCATCCTCGGGAGATTTTTGAAATCGCCCTACATGTAGGAGCTATTTCACTTATCTTAGTTCATAACCATCCATCAGGAAGTCTTCAGCCTTCAGATGAAGATATAAACTTCACAGAAAAGGTAGTAGCAGGTGGGAAATTGTTGGGAATAGAGGTATTAGACCATTTAATTGTCTCGAAAGATGGCTATTACAGTATGCGAGAAGGGGGATACCTATGAAAAATGCTCTGGTTGTGCAGTGTGGTGGTATGACGCCCGTTATAAATGCCTCATTGATGGGGATTGTTGATGCTGGAGATAAGGTATTTAATCGAGTTTATGGGGCTAAATATGGTATACATGGGCTTCTTCTATCTGATGTTATAGAATTGAGTTCTTTTTCCAAGGAATATAGAAAAAAGATTGCGCAGACCCCATCTGGTTTTTTGGGATCCTCGCGGATTAAATTGTCTAAAAGAGAGACAGAAGGTGTGCTGGCCTTATTGGAAGAGAAGGAAGTGAGTTGTTTGTTCTTCATCGGTGGCAATGATACAGCATACAATGCTAAGGTATTGTCAGAAGTGAGTCAGGAGACTGGATATGACATTCAGGTGATAGGGGTGCCTAAAACTATAGATAATGACCTTCCTCATATGTATTTTTGTCCGGGGTATCCCAGTGTAGCTCGTTATGTGGCGATATCCGTGCAAGAGTCAGGTCTTGATACAAGGGCAATGAAACACTCTGATCCGGTTAAGATAATCGAAGTTATGGGTAGGAATGCTGGATGGATAGTAGCGGCATCAGGGGTGTTGAAGGAAAGGGCGTCGCAACCACCGCATCTCTTGTGTCCTCCTGAGAGGTTGATTGACTATGATTGGTTTATGGAGCGAGTGCGGAGAATATATGAAGAGTTTGGATTTGTTGTTATAGTTGTTTCGGAGACAGTAAGGGATTTGAATGGAAGAAGGGTAGCTGAGAAGCGAAGGGGGATTACCGCAGACCAGTTTGGACATGCCTATGTTGAGAGTGCTTCTCAGGTTTTAGCAAATATGATCGAGGAAAGGCTTAAGATACGGGCGAGATGGGAGAGGCCAGGGAGTCTTCAACGGATGAGTGTCTCTCTTAGGTCACAACTTGATTTTGAGGTCGCTTATGGTGCTGGCATGTATGCTGTAGGTTTAGCTAAAAAGGGCTTGAGTGGAGTTGAAGTCCAGGTAAAAGAAAATGGATTTTCTTATATTGGATTGGATGAAATAGCGTTGAATGAAAGATATTTACCTAAGGACTTTATTTTTGAAGACGGTTCAGGAATAACGGAAGCATGCTACAGTTATATTATGAAACTTATTGGAGATAATCTTCCAGATTACAGTTGGTTATATTAAATCGACTTATATCATAATTGGAAAAAAATAATACATCCAGTTGTAGCCCTATACGAGAAACTCTTTATTGGGTATAATAGTTCATTTAAAGAGTTAGTTGAGTGTTAGTTAATCTTTGTAATCTTTAGGAGGTTAGATATGGCAGTCAAGATATTGATAACCGATCCACTTGCTGCAGAAGGAGTTGAGATCCTAAAACAGATTCCAGATGTAGAAATTGTGGAAAGGGTGAAATTATCACCTGAGGAGTTAAAGGATATCATAAAGGATTATGATGTTTTACTGGTTCGCAGTGGTACGAAAGTCACTGCTGAGATTATTGAGGCTGCTAAGAAATTAAAATACATCGGAAGAGCTGGTGTAGGACTGGATAATGTGGATGTAGAAGCTGCAACGCGAAAGGGGATAATTGTAATGAATACCCCCAGTGGAAATACAATTTCTACTGCAGAGCATACCATGTCTCTTTTGCTTGCTTTGGCCCGAAATATACCTCAAGCATATGTATCATTAAAGAACAAACAATGGGAAAGAAAAAAGCTTATGGGAGTTGAACTTTACGGAAAGATTTTGGGAATTATTGGGTTGGGAAGGATTGGCTGTGAAGTGGCTAAACGAGCTCAAGGATTTGGGATGAAAATAATGGGATATGATCCTTATTTACCAATTGAGAAGTTGCAAGAATTAGGAATTCAGCCGAGTGAAATAGATGAGATATGCCAACGAGCAGATTTTATTACGGTTCACACTCCTCTTACAGAAGAGACCCGTCATCTCATAGACGAGAAAAGACTCAAGATGATGAAATCAACTGCTCGTATTATCAATTGTGCCAGAGGGGGTATAATTGATGAATCTGCTCTTAAAAAGGCATTGGCTGAAGGTTGGATTGCTGGAGCGGCTTTGGATGTGTATGAAAAAGAGCCACCAGAGGACTGGAGTTTATTTGATCTCCCTAATCTTATAGGCACTCCTCACTTAGGAGCCTCTACTAAGGAGGCCCAACAGAAAGTAGCGATTCAGATTGCCGAGCAGATAAAGGATGCAATAACTGGTAAAGGGATATTTAATGCAGTGAATTATCCTTCAATTGAGCCTACCCTTTATAATGTATTGAAACCTTATGTAAACCTTGCAGAGAGGTTAGGTAGGTTTATTTCACAGATTATGGAGGGTAGGTTAAAGTCAGTGCACATCACTTATCGCGGTGAGCCTTTTGTCTCTAAGGATACTACTGCAATTAAGAAGGCTGTGTTAAAAGGAATTCTTTCTGGAATAATTCAGGATACAGTAAATTATGTGAATGCAGAGTTGATTGCAGAGGAGAGAGGGTTAGAAGTAAAGGAGGGGAAAACACAACATCTTGAGAATTATGCCAATCTTATAGAGATATCTTTAAAAACAGATAAAAGGATTTATTATGTTGCTGGGTCTATATTCAAGAAAGATGAGCCCAGAATAGTGAAAATAGATAACTTTGACCTTGAAGCAATCCCTCAGGGTGTAATGCTTGTGACCTACAATGAGGATAGGCCCGGTCTTATCGGTATGTTAGGGACGATTTTAGGAGAGGCAGGAGTAAATATTGCAGCAATGACTTTTGGTAGAGAAAAACCGATGGGATCTGCTATAATGGTATTGAACCTTGATGGTGAGATCCCTAAGAGGGTGGTGGAGCAATTGAAAGCCATTGAGCTAATTCATGATGTAAAAGTAGTAGTGCTCTAATTTTGTTGGTATATTAGGGGCGCGGTATGGCTACTTCTATAGAATCTGTTTATATTGATGATCTTACAGGAGTATTAAATCGTCGCTATCTCTACGAAAGGCTAAAAGATGAAATAGAATCAGTAGATCGTGAGGGAAGATCATTATGGATGGCAATTATTGATGTTGATGATTTTAAAGCGATAAACGATACTTATGGCCACTTAGAAGGGGATAATATATTACGAGAAGTTGCTTCAATTTTTCGCCGTTCGGTTAGGGCCAGTGATAAAGTTATAAGATTTGGAGGCGATGAATTTATATTACTGCTTATTGACGGTGGTCTTATTTCTGCTTTAACGGTCCTTAAAAGGATAAGGGAAAACATTTCTCGTCACAGGTTTTCTACTGGGATAGCAGGGTTGACGATAGAGGTTTCAATAAGTATCGGTTTAGCGGGATATCCTGACGATACTACAGATGCAGATAAATTATTAAGTTTGGCAGATGAAGCGCTTTATATCGCTAAAAGCAAAGGTAAAGATAGTGTGGCTTTGGTTTCAGATATTCCATCTGTTACATTGCTTAGTCGGGATATCTTAGAGTTATTCCCTTCTAAAAAGATTGTTGGAAGAGAAAAAGAGCTTGCCGCGATTAAGGAGTTTCTCATCAGTGGAAATGAGTCTGTCTTGGGCGTGACGGGGGCCTTTGGGATTGGCAAAACACGATTGCTAAAAGAGGCAGAAAAGATAGGCTCGATGTATTCTTTTATTCCGTTTTTTGCTGCTACCTACGGAAGTCGATATCCTCTTCTCTATGAATTATGGCGATGTTTTGAGAATAACTATTTAGATATTTATCCCGATTTATTGGAGAAATTTTCGGAAAAAACTCTGGAAGAAATCAAAAAATTAGAAACTCAGGAGGATTCTCAAAAAATTATAACCTTTGTGGATGAGCTTATTCGTCAGATATTGGATCGCTATAACATACTATTCATTATCGATGACCTGTTTTATGCCGATGAAGATAGTTTATGGGGGATAGTAAGATTGCTGCGTAATTATCCTAACAAAGTAAAAATTATATTTTCTATTGATTCAGATGTAGATTCAGAAACTGTGCGTTCCTACTTAGCTATATTCGAATCCAGATTTAGTCTTCGCCTACTTACGTTAAAGCCATTTGATGAAGATTTAATAACAGGTTGGCTTAATGGGGTCTTAAACAGTACCTTTATAGATAAGCGAATAGTTAGTCTATTATATAAAGTTTCTCATGGGAATATAATGTTTTTAGAGGAGATAATGAAGTATTTAATGGCCAAAAAGCTTGTCTATAAGGTTAGCCAAAATTGGGTATTTAGACCTTACGAAGAAATTGAAGCGGAGATTGGAGCTATTTCATTCTCAGATTTGGTCCGAAAACGGGTTTACACCTTAGATGAAATATTAATTAAAGAATTGCTTAGATTAAATTCTATGGGAAAAGATGTCTCGAATGTGTGGAAATTAGATGTGGGTGTTGTGAGAAAGGGTTATTTATTGGATGTAGTGAAAGCCTTTCACAGAGATAAACTTTTGCACAATAGAAACTTTTTTGTCGAGGATTATCCAAATGTAGCCGTGCAAGAAATATTTTCAATTATTGCAGGTGATCAGAGGGATAGTCTGCTTAGACTGGAAATAAAAGGTGATTTGGTAAAAGAATTACGTGAAAAGTTGGTGAAAGTATTGACGGAGGTCACTCATAGAGGGCGAAAACTGATAGAGAATAAGGAAGTCTCTTCTTGTCTTCAGGAATTTTTAAAAGCTTTTTTGGAAGAAGTAAGCTCATTTGCTAAAGCAAAATCTGTATCTGATCTATTTATTTCTTTGGAGGTATTTGCCGAAAAATGTGTAAATTTACTTACAAATATATTGTCTCAAGTTTCTTATTTAGAGCTTTCAATAGAAAGGAATAGATTTTTTGTAAATGGTGTTTTGTTTGATATAGAACATGAAATAAGTAGGGGATTTTTGAATTTATTTGAGGAGATAGAATTGAATAAACTGAGTTTTTTCCCCCCGATATCTAAGTATGATATCGAAGCACTTATGTGTATGATATATTTGAGGAAAAATGAGTCCATGGATTATACCTTCTTCTCGTCTTCTGTTTCTGTGGGAAGGAGTATCACGGTTAGTCAGGTAAAAGATCTAATTGAAAATATCATTTCCTGGAACACCTTTAAAGATAAAGAAAATAGCTTGGAAGAGTTGCATCTTGCAGAAAAATTGGCTTTTAGCATTTTGATATTTGGGGATACAGAGGAAGTTGAGTTGATGAATGTGTTAAAAGAGATCTTTTCCCAGAGTCCATATTTGTACCGGATGTTTTTACTTGGTTTATTCTTACATTATCCATATTGGGGGCTTCCACCTTTTGTAAAATACATTGTAAACAAAATGCCTCCTGATCTAACAGCGGGAGAATTAAGTCTTTTGTATCAACATAGGATGATTCCCTTCCAGTTTGTGCGTGAGTTGTTAAAGGTATGTTATGCTGATATTAGGGAAGAGATTTTGTCTGCATTGGGAGAAGATATTGTTAAGAAGATAGAGTTATCATTTCCTGACAAGGATGAAAAGTATAAAGTTATTTTATCTATGTCGGATGTTGATAGGTGGGGAGAAGTTCTATTCCATGGGGCAGAATTTATTTTATTAAACCTAAGCTCAGACCTTCACATGTTAAGCCTTTTTGTAGATTCGTTTGAGATGAGTTTTGGAGATCAACTCTTTTTATTTGAGGTTGCGCCCTTGGTTTGGCGATTAGTAGATAGTTTGTATAATGTGGACTGTGAAGTATTGGCCAGGAAAGTGGTTGATTCCTTTTTAACTTCTATTCTTCAGGTAAAAGATAATTCAGATAGGACTTTTTTGTCTATAAAGCAAGTTATAAAAATTGTTTTAAGGAAGGAAAAAGACAGTAAATTTATTCGCAAGATGATTGATATGTTAAAAACTACGAGATTTGATATTTACAAAAAGTTAATAAGAGATGCAGAAATTACCACAATTGGTTTTGAATTGATTACTCGATTTTTTAAGCTTATTTCTGAAGGACAGTGTGAAGATGTGGAATTGATTTGGATTATCTTTTCTCTTGGTTCTGCCCCTATGAAACATTTTCTCCGTAAGTTGGTTTTATCTGAGGATATTAGTTCTTTTGGATATTTTGACTCTTTTTTGGCCAGACGGTTAGTAGGTAGCCATGTTCCCGGAGATAGAAAAGAAGAGGTTTTGTTATTTTTGTCTTCTTATCTTAGCAATGATCTATGGTATGTTGTAAGAAATGCGATGGAGTTGTTATCTTATGTTATAATTCCAAGTGAGGTGGGAGTGTTCCGTCCATTGCTTTATCATCCCAATGAAAGGATAAGAAAACGGTTGGTTTTTATCTTGGGAAGATTGAGAGGTAAGGAAGCAGAACGGATGTTGATCGATATGCTAAGAAATGAAACTAATCAAGACATTCAGGAAAGGATATATAATGTGCTCAAGAGGTCTGATGATCCCGAGATAGTTAATAAAGTAGGGGAGCTTATCTAATGGATTGGTTAAAGGTATTATCTTCCAAGAAGTTGCAGTTGATTGGGCAAATAGTTCGTAGGAAAGGTTTTGTTACGGAAGAGCAAATAAGAGAGGCGTTGGAATATCAAGCTAAGACAAATAATCGCCTTTTATTAGGAGAAATTTTAGTTTTGAAAGGGTTTATAGATGAAGAGACCCTGTTGGGTGCTATTTCTTCTCAAGCTGGTTTGCCGTGTTTGTCTCCGTTTGATTATGAGATAGATGAAAGGTTATTTCTCCTAATTCCCAGAGATATCGCTGAGAAATATATGATTTTCCCATTGGATAAA
>JAMOPD010000197.1 GCA_027064745.1 Thermococcaceae archaeon | reverse complement strand
ACCCTTTCGGTTTTTTGAAGATGGGTTACCCTCAGAAGAGAGCCTTAAAAATCTTAGCAACGCCGGTGGTGCCGGAGTAAGGGCTAACCAAGAAGCGCGAAATGCTTTGCTAAAGGTTGAAATCAGCGTTACGGTGGACGATAGGCACCACCAGGGTATAGAAATGAGCCCGAAGTTTAAAAAGTTTGCTATTTAAGGGCCACCAGCCAGTACCTCCGGTCATTGGGCCTCAGCTCGTGGAGGTCCCCGTAGATTTTGACCTTCCTGAAGTGCTTCTCGGCCAAGAGTCTCATCTCCCTTGGTGTGTAGATGTTGAGCTCGTCATCCACCATGAAGGCCTTAAAGCTCCCGTCGGGCTTCACTATCTGCACGAGCCTCTTGAAGTGGAGTTTCTGTGTTGCCGGCTCCACCTCTCGCCAGTCCGTTATAACCAGCCACTCATCGCCCTTCCGCTCGTCCCACACTATTGGGCCGTCCCTTCCGCCGTAGTACCAGCACGGGAAGTCGGCGATGAAAACCCCACCCTGTTTCAGGGCTCGTTTTACAGAATTAAACAATTGTTGAATTGCAGAATCATCGAAATACATGATGGATGAGAAGAACATCGTTACGGCGTCAAACTCTTCATCAAAATCAATCTCAAGCGCGTCCCCCTGGATGAACTCGATGTTAATTTCGGCCTTCCGCCTTGCAACGGCGAGCATCTCTTCATGGAGGTCGAGGCCGGTAACCTGATACCCGCGCCTCGCCAGTTCGAGCGTTGGGATTCCGGTTCCGCAGGCGAGGTCTAAGATTTTCCTCACTTCTCGTTCGGCTTCATCCTGAAAGAGTTCCTCCACGAAGTCTATCTCCCGAGAAACCCGCTCGACCCTTCTCCTATAAATCGCGTCGTAATACCCGGCAAGGGCCGTGTAGAGCTCATGCATGATACCACCATTTCTGAATTCTCCTTCATTTTAAAAATTTGCCTCTTTCTGAAGCATGCTCTCAGACATTTGCTTGTGATTAGGCGTATTTCACCATCCATGCAGTGTCAACTGAGAAGTAAAGATTATTAACCTCCTTGCATATTGTTAAACGGTGGTGTAAAATGTCCCATGAGGAACATAGGGCAAAAGCTCCTAAAAAGTTTAAATTTGCCGTCATAACAGTCAGCGATACTGCAAGTGCCGGAAAAAAGGAGGATCTGAGCGGAAGGTTTCTGGTGGAGGCACTTAGCGAGGCTGAAAATGAAGAGGTGCACTACACAGTTGTCCCTGATGAGAAACTGGCTGTTATCCGGGCAGTGATTGAATCCATCGATAGGGGTGCTGATGTTGTGGTCACAACCGGCGGGACAGGGATAACGAGCAGGGACATCACGATAGAGAGCCTCAGACCCCTATTTGATAAAGAGCTGACAGGATTCGGTGAAGTTTTCAGACTGAAGAGCTATGAGGAAATTGGGACTGCTGTCGTCCTGACGAGAGCAACTGCTGGAGTTATAAGAAGCGGTGGAAGAGCTGTAGTGGTCTTCTGCCTGCCTGGTAGTTTAAATGCCGTTAGGACTGGTGTCGAGATAATTAAAAATGAAGCGTATCATATACTCAAGCATGCGAGGGAGTAAAAATGCGTGAGTTCAAAAAGCTAACCCCCTACAGAAGGGCATTTGAGCTGATGTTAGACGACCTTGAAGAGATTAAAGAGGCTGAAAAAGTTCCTCTATCGAAGGTGTATGGAAGGGTTCTGGCTGAGGACGTTGTCTCGCCGATAGACAGTCCTCCCTTTAACAGAGCAGCGGTTGATGGATATGCCGTGATGGCTGAGGACACGTTTCAGGCAAGGGAATACAGTCCAGTTAAGCTTGATGTTATCGACGAGATTACCACAGGAATGAAGAGCAATGCTGAAGTATCTCCTGGAAAGGCAGTGAAGCTCATGACAGGCAGTAAAATGCCCGAAGGTGCCAATGCTGTTGTAATGCAGGAGCACGTAAAGCAGAAGGAGGACAAGATTTACATCCTCAGGCCTGTTGCACCGGGTCAGAATGTAGCATTTGCAGGGGAGGACGTCAGAAAAGGTGAAACTGTTCTGAGGAAGGGACAGGTTTTGAGGCCTCAGGAGGTTGCCCTGCTGAAAAGCCTGGGATTCAGGGAAATCAGAGTGAGGAGAAAGCCCCGTGTGGGGATAATAATCACTGGAGATGAACTTATCGATGAATTCGATGAGAAAGCTCTGAAGGCGGGCAAAATACTTGAAAGCAGCTCTGCCTTGCTGTGGGGGTTGGTCAAACAGTATTTTGGAGAACCGGTGTTTTATGGGGTCCTGCCCGATGATGAGAAAATAATCAGCGAGGCAATAAAAACTGCCAGGATGGAAAATGATCTTGTGCTAGTCACAGGCGGTTCTGCTTTCGGGGATAAGGACCTCGCTCACCACTCTATCAGGTTGCTCTTCCATGGTACAACAATAAAACCTGGCAGGCCAATAGGCTACGGTGAGAGGGTTTTTGTCATAAGCGGTTACCCGGCTGCGGTATTTGCCCAGTTCCACCTTTTTGTCAAATATGCACTGGCAAAGCTGGCTGGAGCTAGGTTCAAGCCCATAACTGTGACTGCAGAACTGACGGATAAAGTTTCATCACAGTTGGGTAGGTATGAATTTATCAGGGTCTGGTATGAGGCAGGAAAGGTAAGGCCGATAAAGAAAAGAGGTAGCGGTCTAATAAGTGCTCTCGTTAAAAGTAACGGCTACATAATCATTCCAGAGAACAGTGAGGGTTACTTGAAAGGCGATAGGGTGGAGGTTACTCTTTATTGATTTTCTCCTTGAAATTGAAAGGAAGGAGGTTAAACCTTTTTGCCATTTTAAAGAGCTATAATTAAGGTCACTCTCTATTGATTTTTTCTTTTGAGGAATGCTCATAGGAGAAGAGGGGTGAGCTAAATCTTTTTGCTATCTTTAGGGTTTCTTTCTTCTCATTCTCCCGCTCTTCCATAATATCTCTAAGTGGATTGGATCTCGCCCATGGAATTATCTCATATACTTTCTTATCCTCCTCTCGCTGGGTAGTATCCGACATGTTACGCACACCATCTGTTAATTAGGACTTTAAATAGATAAACTTTTTCTATACGAATTTTGCACTATTAGCTTAGAAAACTGCAAAATCTGTAGAGATCATAGATGTACATGCTATAGCCCGCCCGTAACTCCCGTCCTCATCTCAGCCGAACGGCAGAATCAGGCGGGTTAACCCAGGCGGGCTGTGCCCGGTCTGGGTTTCCCGCTGTCATTGTGCTCCGTAACGCGGAAAGCCCTCCTGCGGGGACCTCGCTGTAAGACCGGGCTGTGGCCCCCGCATCGCTCCCCAGTTCATTCTCCCTGGGGTCCTCGCGCGGGGGCATTATAAAGAGGAAAAAAGGAGGTATATAAGTACTATGGTTTACAGTTTCATGCTGTTAAGATAGCCTGTGAGAGCGCCTGAGAATAAATCTAGTATGTAGGCTGTTAATTATCCTGCTATAGTTTATCAGACACCTCAGCCAACAAGTTTTTTCAGTTGGGTGAAAATTCTCTTATCCAAACTTTCCTCTTCTAAGACTAAAATTAACGTGCCTTTATTTACTATAGCAAAATCTCTAAGCTTTGAGAGGAATTTCATTATGCTTTCAGATGAGTTATATACTGTTAGATATTCAAGACAATCTATTATAACAACGCCATGATGTCCTGATTTGGAAAATTCTTCGAAGTATCTGTAGGTTAGCTCTGTCATTTTCCCCAGATTCGTGGGAGAAATGGTGTTCTTAAATCTTCCTTGGAATGGAACTGTTGTTACAAAATAGTAATCCCACTTTTCAGAAACATCCATAACATCTCTCAGGAATGCAAGAGCAGGAACATCCTTTAAGGAGCTTTTAAGTTTCTGGTACTCTCCGCTGTTAAGTAGTATAACGCCCGGCTTCAGATCAATCTTCGGAATTTTGCCTTGCCCTCGCTTCAGAAAAGGCTCGGAGGAAAAGAGTTTTATCATGGCAAGGATCATAAATATTACTAAAATGGCTGAAAGGGCAAGACCTATGGGGAGATACCACCTATATAATCCAAATAAAGATCCGGGAATCATATGAAGCCCAAAGAGTATAATGGAAACATAAAAATACCTAATTGCATTGTGGTAAATCTCTGTCATTTTTTTAAGAAGCATCCCAGAAAAAGTCACGATTATGGTGGCTAGGCTCAAACCCAGTGCCCCACTTACCACCCATTCCACGCTTTCAGTGAAACTATACACGAAGAAAATATACAAAATTAGTGCAATGGGGACATATACAAAAAATGAAATATCTCTGTATCCAACCCTTATGGACTCTTCCTCTAAAAATTTAATCGAGCCGTAGAGTATCATGGAAGAAAATATCGTGAGAAAAATTGCACTTAAGGTCATATTTCCAATGGCGGAGGATAGGACTGTTAAAAAATCAAATATCCACGCAATAGAATAGAATAATGTGGATTTACGTTTGTTTTTTAAATATGTACTGAGCAAAATGAGCGCTGCCACCACATCTGCAATTAATACTGCAATGCCTTCAATGAGGATTATCATGTTCATATCCAAGATTAAACCCTCCTAAAAGGATCACCGAATCCATCCCCTCTGAACGGTCCCTCGGGTGGAACACGGAGGGCCGTTTCATCCTCTATCTTAACAACCAGGAGCTCAGGTCTGGCGATTATAATCCCAAGCCTCCCTCTCTCGTGATATCTTGCTATCCTGTATTCTTCGTCAGATAATTTGAGCGGGAATATAAGTGTGAATGGATGGTTGGGGTAGTACCAGAAGCTGTTATCTTTTTGGATTCCTATCAAGTCTCCAAAGCCATAATATCCATAGAAAGGTATTAAAGTTGCGTTTTCAAATGTCTCATGAAGATAGGAGAAAAGCTCGTGATTAATTCCCACGCCACTTATCATTATCGTTTCAATATCTTCAGCGTGCTCTTCAAAGAGTGACATCAGGGGAGGTGCAGACCTAATGGTGTTGATTTTATCTTTTTTCATGACTCTGTCAGTGTACCTGACTAGGGGATCCAGCAGTTTTAAAAGTGCTTTAAGACCTTTTTCGTGGTAAACCTTCTTCAGTCCTTCTGTTTCCATTCCGATAAAGTATAATACCCCTCCATAACTCCACACCAATTCACTGATTTCGTCCTGATACCAGCCGTAAGGTCCATGGGCAAGCGTGCGCATCTGATGTGATTCATTATAAACTTTATCGAGCCTGTAAATCCTATCGAGAGATTCTCTAAGGTATTTTAGCAGTACAAAGGAATATGCCTTGTCCCAGTGCCCAATAGCTCTTTCTCGTGTGGTTCCGGATGACTGGTAGAATCGTATCTTACCTTTATAACCATCTGGGACAAATTCCAGCCAGTTGTTGCGGAGATAATCTTCTGCAACAGCCATCCCAGAATTAAAAATCCTCTCAAAAACCTCTTTTAGATCCCCCTGAAAAAGCCCATCAAAGTCTATATTTCCCTGGTTACTTCTCCAGTAAGGAGTGCTCTTCATGTGAAACTCGAAGATTTCTCTGAGATACTCCACACAATCCCTTTCACTTATGCGCAGTGGTTTCTGATAGATTTTGTCCAATATATAAGTGTAATCCATGAGGGATATTTTAATTGACAAGATATAAAAACTTTTCTTCCGTCTATTTGTCCATATTTCATCGTATAAAACCCAACACTTAAATATTACAAATGCAACTCACAAAGTGGTGAAATCCGGTGTATTTGACCGTTGGAAGAGTCGATAAAAGAGGAATCGAGAATTTAAGCTACACCTTAGAGAAGGCCGTGGAAACAACACCCTTCTGGAAAGAAAAATTTGCAGGGGTTGACTTGGATGAGGTAACCCCTGAACTTCTTGCATCCCTAACGGACAGTGTGTATATGACCCAGCATGACCTGTACAAACGTG
>JAMOPD010000196.1 GCA_027064745.1 Thermococcaceae archaeon | reverse complement strand
TGGCCAAATTACATCAGGGAAAGGAGAGTATTCTACACCGTGATGAGAACCAGTGGAACCACAGGGGAGCCAAAACGGGTAGCATTTACTGAAGATGATAAGAAAAGAACTGGACGGCAGATGGCCCCATGGATAAGTGAATATCTAGACAACGGATCTGTAATAGCTTCTTTCTTCCCACCGTTACCATCATCATCAGGAATGTTTGCTTTTGGAGGTCTTGAAGAATTTCATGCAAAATCTGCCTACTATCAAGTTCCGATCCAGTATTTACAAAACAAAAGCATGCTCCTCAGGGAACTAAGAGACATCCAGCCAACAGCACTGTTTTGTTTGACTGCCACAGCCTACAACTTGGGTTTGATTCTACCTGAGGATATAAGAAAGGACATACAAGTCATAATAGTTGGTGGAGAGACTCTAACAAGAGAGCTTGCTGAGGCTACGTTGGAGTTATTTGAGAATGCAGTGATAGTGGATAACTTTGGGTCAAGCGAAGATGATGTTACAGCTCATCGTGTGATAGAGAAGGATAACAGTACTGCATTTAGAGTTCCCGAATCAATACTTATCCTGAAGGATGTGGATGACGTATATCCTGAGTATAAAAGGGTTTACATAACAAAAGTCATGAGGGAAGGAGAGCTTACAGGACTTCCCCTGTTCAACTATGATATCGGCGATCTGGCTAGAATTGTAAATGGTGAAGTCAGAAGTATAATTCGTGTTAAGGATGTTATAAGTTTAGCTGGAGCAAAGCTTCACATTGATCAGCTTATGGAAATAGTCTACAATCATCCCAATCTTGTTGATTTCGTCATAATATACCACCCGCTTTCTCCAAAGAACCCGAGACCAAAGGCAATTATTAGGATTGCCTACAAGGAGAGAAAGCCTGCAGGAATAGAGGATGAGGTTAGAGAACTCATATATGAGGCAAATAACCCTGTTAGATATGAAGTGGAGGAATCCAAACAGGCAGAACTAGCTATTGAGGCTGTTCCTCTGGAAGAGCTTAGAAAAGGCCTGCCAAAAAGATTTGGAAAAACAAAAAGGATTTACATTGTGGGCAAGGACATCTAATTTCTCTGTTTTTTGCTTTTCTTATCTGCTATTGATCTTATTGTTGATCGGGTTTTACTAATTGTCATAAGGTACTGTCAGGATAAGTCAGAGAGCCCACTTGATAGCCTGGATTTATTGTTAGGCGCTCTTACAGATTATCCTGACAGCATCTGTCATAATGCCAAAATCTATTTAAGACAACTCTCAAAGCTCTAATCAGGTGAAGAGGATGGATGCCAAGATAATTCATGATGGTATTCATGGAAGCATGAAACTCGACGGACTGATTCTGGATCTCGTTAAAACACCTGAATTTCAAAGGCTGAGAAGCATAAAACAGTTAGGTCTGGCTTATCTTGTCTATCCCGGTGCTAATCATTCACGCTTTGAACACTCTCTTGGAGCATATTACATCGCCAGGAGGCTATCCCTTGAAGTCGGACTCGAGGAGGATGAAGCTACGATCCTCGAAGTCGGAGCGCTTCTCCATGACATTGGGCATGGCCCCTTTTCTCATACATTTGAACAGATTTACAGGCACTACGTGAGACAGTATGACCACATGAGGCTTGGACAGAATATAATCCTCGGAAATATTGATATAATCGAGGGGGAGTTCGATGGCAGAAAGATGATTCCGGAGATTATTGAGGAATATGGCTACAAACCAAGGGAGATTGCCAACCTGATTCTGGGTAAGTATCCAAGAAAATACCTCGGACAGATGCTTCATGGAGATGTAGATGTTGACCAGCTTGACTATCTCGTGAGGGATGCACACTACACTGGTGTGGCTCATGGTATAATTGATTTGGAGAGACTGCTAAAGGTCCTCAAGATACATGATGGAGAGCTTGTCGTCGATGAGAAAGGCATTGAAGCTGTAGAGGGAATGATGGTGGCTCGTTCCTTGATGTATTCAAGGGTTTATTTTCACCATACGGTAAAGATTGCAGAGGGTATGCTCACGAGGGCCCTTGAATTCGCTCTTGAAGCCGACCAGCTCTGGGATTTCTGGAAGATGACTGACTGCAGGGTCTTAGTGGAGCTTGAAGATTTGGAAGGCTATCCTCAGGAGATAGTAAGGCGTATAAAATATCGTAACCTCTTTAAAGCTGCTGTTCTGGCTAATGCAGATGAGTTGAGCAGTGAAGAAAAAAAGGAGCTCCTTGCAGCATACAGGAACGTCAAGAAAAGACAGGAAATTGAGAGAAATCTGGCTGATGCCGTTGGAGCAGGAGAAGGGGAGGTTATTCTTGAGTTCTCTACGGCAGACCTGATGCTCAGCGAACCGCGCCTAAAATCCACAGAAATAAACGTTCTTGTCCATGATGGAACTCTCCAGCCACTTACAAAAGTTACCCCCCTTGCAAATGCTCTTAAAAGAAGGCAAACGCCCCGGTGGGTCGTGATGATAGCATCCCCGCATAAGTATGTGGGTAGACTCAAGGAAATCTGGAAGAAAATTCTCTTTGGCTGATATCATCCAAAAATCTGCTTTTTTACTTCCTTTTTCAGTTCTTCAATCATTTCTATGAGCTCATTTGCATCCTTGATTTCACGCAGAGACGCTTTAGGGATCAGGGGAACTTCTCCAACGACCTCTGTTTTGGTTTTTTCAAGGATAAAGACACCATCACTATTGATGATTTTACTAACCTCACTCACCATCTGTGCCCTTTTTACAGTTGTACTGGTTTTTTTGTGGTCTATTCCTGTTAATATTTTGAACTCGTTCTCTTTTGAAATCGCATTGAATGGAGCCTTTTTGACTTTTACAACACCCATTCCCAGTCGTGTTAGTTTTTCAAATACCTCTCGTTCAAGTTCATTTTCCGGCTGCACATCGAGGTTTGCTTCAACCTTGGCATGTAGGATGTTTATTGGTTCTGCCAGAGGAGCATCGAATATTTCCTCAAGCTTCAGCGCAACTTCCAAGCTTACAGATTGCTCACCCCTCTCATAGTTCTGAAGGCTCTTCCTTGAGACTCCCACCATTTCTGCAAGCTCGTTTATGCTATAGCCATATTTTTCCCTCAGGTATCTCAGCTGGGTACCGTTTATTCTTACATAAAAGCCTCCTCGCTCGGCAAATATTGCGGGTAGTTCGTTCTCAACAATTACATCGTAAAGCGTTTCGGGGTTTAAGGCATAAATTCCAAAGCGTTCATAAACTACTCCCTCTTCAAGCTCGGCGTTTTTGGTCTTCATTCCTACTATCAGGGGAGATGCGTTGAAGAATTTTGCCAGACGCTTTAAATCGGCAGCCTGTTCCGGGGTTATTGTATCTATGTTGGCTAAAACCTTAATGAAGAGCAAAAGAAAGAGCCTACTAGCCACTAAGTCAAAACATGCTCCCTTAAACTCTATGCGAGCAGTTCTAAAGCCCGTCCCTCGCAGTATATCATTGACGAGCTTGATAAGTCTTTCTTTCTCCATCATTTTTAAATAGGTTGAGGAGCTTAAAAATTTAAGGTGCAACATATGGATCGACCTGTAATATTGAAGGGACGAAAAGTGTCCTTAGCTGTACTCCATAAGGAAGACGTGAAAAAACTCTGGCTCTGGTATAATGACAGGAACATAAGGAAATACCTCTCAAATCCAGAGAAAATTTTCTTCCTTGAGGATGAGCTTGAATGGTATGAGAGGATTAGAAAGGAGAAGGAAAAACATAAAGTCTTTGCGATAATCGAAAATGGAAGCGAGAATCTCACTGGGTTAATAGGAATCCACAATATAGATTATAAAAACGGAAAAGCTGAGATAGGTTATTTCCTCTGGAGAGACTATTGGGGGAGGGGCTATGCTACCGAGGCAGTTCGCCTAACACTGCGATATTGTTTTGAATGGCTCAATTTAAGAAAGGTTTATGCCCATGTGTTTGAGCCAAATGCAGCATCTTCAAAAGTTCTTGAGAAGAATGGCTTTGTTCTTGCTGGTCGCTGGAGAAAGCATGTGCATGTTCCAGAGAACGGCTTTGTAGATGTTCTCTGCTATGAGCTTATGCGCGAGGACTGGAAAGGATAATCTTTTAATCTCTCATTCTTTTTGTTCTGTGATGAAGCTTCACATTGGAATCGACGACACGGACTCACCCAACGGCATGTGCACCACCTACCTCGGTGCGCTCCTCTACCGCGAGCTGTCGAGGATAGCGGAGCCCGTAGACCTGCCGAGGCTCATAAGGCTGAATCCGAACATCCCATACAAGACTCGGGGCAACGGAGCGGTTTCGATGGCATTTGAGGTTGAGGAGGAAATTGTTCCCGAGATTAAAGACCTTGTTCTTTTCTACGTCAACCAGCTGGCGGATTTTACCCACGAGAACACCAACCCCGGTGTTGCTTTCCTCGAAGGCAAAATCCCCGAAAGACTCTGCGAGTTCTCGCTCAAAGCTTTACGAGAGCACGTTACGATTGAGGAAGCCGAGAGGGTTGCAGAGGAAGTTGGAGCTGAAACCTTCAAGTTCAAGCTCGGCAGGGGAATAATCGGCGCGCTCGCTTCAATTGCCTACCCCCTTGAACGCTTCACCTACGAGCTGTTAGCTTACAGAGAGCCCGACAACTGGGGGATGCCGAGAAAGGTCGATGCGAAGAGTGTCTTCGCCGCCGACCGCTGGGGCTATCCCTTCACCTACGACAACGTTGACCCCTACAAGAGAACCGTCTTAATAGCCCCACACGGAAAGGACCCGGTTCTCGTGGGAATCAGGGGAATCGACAGAGGAAGGGTCATCCAGACCTTCGAGCGAGTTAAGTTTAAGGAGCCCATCGCCTTCTACCAGCTATTCAAGACGAACCAGAACACCGACGACCACCTCGTTTACAAGAAGATAGGCGAGCTGAAGCTATACGACAGCGCGGTAGTTAGGGGAACGGTGGTTAAGCCCTACTGGGAGCGCGGGAGGCACGTTTTCTTCGAGCTTGAGGATGAGACAGGAAAGATGCGCGTCGCGGCCTTCGAGCCGACGAAGAAGTTCAGGAACTACGTTAGAAAGCTCCTGCCGGGAGATGAAATCATAGCGGCTGGGGGCGTTAAGGAGCACGAGGGCGTTTTGACGCTTAACCTCGAAAAGTTCTATCCCCTAAAGCTCGTTCCCAAAATCGAGTACCGGAAGCCCAAGTGCCCGCGCTGTGATGGGACGATGAAGAGCAAGGGTGATTACCTCAAGTGCAAGCGCTGTGGCTATAGAATGCCGAAGAAGCTCATTCCGGTTGAAGTCCCGCGCGAGCTGGAGAGGAAGATTTACGAGGTTCCTCCAGATGCGAGAAAGCACCTGTCGAGGCCTCTTGTTCTTCCGGGTGGGGAGGAGAGGGTTTTAGATGCTTTAAGAACCATTGACAGGAAGTAATCACATAGTTAATGCTTTAAATTCTTGTGTCCCAACTATTTTTATGTCGGATGACATCATTGAGAGGGAGTTACATTACATCTCTTTAAAGATAAACACGATAAATACCAGTTATGAAATTCTACTCGCAATCTTGTCAGCATCATTATCACTACTCACCTCATATTACTGGAGAGATATGCTCAACCTCTGGGGCATTTCTTTTTGTGCAATGTTTGGGATATGGACACTTTGGTCATTCTTATCTGGGCGTCGAGCTAGATCCATGTCAAGTAAAGGAGATTCTAAAACTACTCCCAAAGTTCCCCCGAATCAACTAACTAAATACTTTTGGGAGATACGTGGAAAAACATTATATTCTGGAATTCAGGCTTTTGGCATTTTATCTGCAACATCTCTGGTTATTTATTTGATCCTATATACAACAGACAAAGCAAAAAATGATTTATGGAACCCAAGTTTACTGATTTTCCTTTTGATACTAACCTCGTTGACCTTTATAAACGAACAACGCATCATAACACTGTTTGAGGAGTTCGGTGAGAGAGCCTCTACCATTGAAAATTTTGTTCAACGTGTCAGCATTAGAGAGGCAACAGGATATATTCTTGGATTTCTAACAGTGATTTTTATAATTTTGAGAAGTTTTTGGGCAATGATAGAATTGCTGATGTGGGTTTATTCAGAACATTCTCCTATCGCTCCTTTGCTAGTGATCTTTCAGTATATACTTGTATGGGCTCTTATGAGTGCGATTAACAAGAATCAGATACTTAGGGATTTGACAAATGCTCTTATCTGCCTTCAAAACCTCCAATATAATTCAGAAAATAATAGAGTAAGCACAGATAAGGTCGCTCTTTGTGTAAAGCATACGCATTTCTTAAAGTTGAGTCTTCTAAAAATATTGGAATTTTATCTTTACATCCCCCATCCTCTATACGAACAAATCCTCAAAAATCCGGAGAAAGAGAAACAGCAATAGTAAGGCAAAGCCGCCTATACTCGCGAAAAATCAGAAGTACCATGTTGGAGAAGTCCTCATCATCCTAAATGATAATTCCAATTATCATAACCCAAATTCTCACCCTGCCAAAAAGCTTAAAGTGATAACTGTAATTATCATAACGGTGATTATCATATGGCCCGCTTCGTGGACAGGGTGGAAGAGCTTAAGGCGATTAAAGAGAGACTTTCACGCGACGGGTTCGAGCTAATCGTCATCTACGGCAGGAGGCGCGTT
>JAMOPD010000195.1 GCA_027064745.1 Thermococcaceae archaeon | reverse complement strand
CTTCATGTTATCCTCGGACTTTTTGTTATCCCTTGATTTGCCTAAAAGCTTTTCCTGTTGCTCTTTTGGTAAAGCTAAAAACTTTTCCAACTCCATTCTTTTTCTTGACTTGCAAATAGGACATTGTGGCACTTTAGCTCTCGAAGAATAGACATTACCACATCTCAAACAAACATACTCCCTCTTCTCACGCTCACCCATGTCCCATCACCAAAACATGAATTTTTGCCAAAAATTTCTTCTTCTTTTCACACACTCAACAGCCTCATGAATAACCTCAAAAATCGGCTTATTTTCACGCTTGGCCAACTCACTCAACACCTCAAAATCCTCAAATTTCATTCTTTTCTTATGCCTGCATACAGGACACTGTGGCACTTTCGCTTTACTCTCATAAATCACACCACAATTCAAACAAATATATCTCACTTTTCTCACACCCTCACTCAAACTTCACACCTCCACCTCAAATTTTACTCAAAATATCACGGTATTTCACAGTATAATCACACCACGAAAATAAAAACCAATAATAAGAAAAATATAGAGTCACAACCCCTCATTAAGCTTTAATTCTGTAATCTTGAAAAATCTGCTCACCGACCACATATCTGAAGAAATCAGTTATTGCTTCAATTCTTGATTCTTCGGATTCTTTGAACTTTTCAAAAACTTCTTTCAACTTATTAATAGCCTCTTCAAAAGTATTAACTTTATACTCTTTATGATGCTCCCAATGTACATGAAGTGGATGGACAAAGACGTCCTCCTCCTCAAGATAATATCTAAGTTCCTCACGGTCATACCCATAACTAATCACTAAATTAATCTCATGATACTTGCATGGTAGACTTCCTTTTTTCTTTTCGATCTGTTTAAAACGCTCAACTTTATTCTTGATAACATCGGCAAGTATTTTAGAAATTTCTTGCACTTTCTCTAACTCAAGTTCTTTCAGTATCTTTTTATTTACTTCACGCTCAATCCTTCCATTTTCATCCAAATATATTCCAATAAGCAACTTTCTAACCATCTCGCTCACCTCACACTACCATCATCCTCAAACTCAACAAACTGCCTCTTTCCCTTCCCCATAAGATACAAATCAATCTCCGTAATCAAAGCCTCCAACTCAGACCTAACACGCCGCCACTCATCCTCACTCACACTCCAAAAAACAACATGAAACCTCTCCACCACCCCCCTCTCATTCTTAAACACACCAGCCAACAACCTTGACCTAATCCTCTCCATGTTCAACCACCTACCAACCTCTTCACTTCATCTAAACCCTTTTGATTAAGCGTCCTCCAAAACGAAAGCTTCACAATTCCCAAAGAATCCAGAATAGCATTTATTTCTCTCTGAATCTTCTTCTGCTCTTCTTCAAGTTTCATTAATTCCCTATCACTCAACGTCCTTAGTTTCTTATCCCTGAGTTCTAAATATCTTTTAGTCAAACTCCACAAATCCTTCTCATGACCCACCACCTCCACACCTTCCTTTTCATTTTCATTTTGAGCACCAAACCCCGCCTTCAACCTCATTAATTCCTTAACCACCCCCTCATGCTCCTTCAAAAGCTCATGATACTTCCTAACAAACTCCTCCTTCTCACTTTCCAAAACCTTAACCCTCGCTCTCAAAGCCTCAATCTCCTTATCCTTAAGCTCTAACTGTTCCTCAAGCCTCTTAATCCTCTCAAAAAGCTCATCCAACTTATCAGCATACATAACATAATGATAAATCGCCTCAACCTCACTCTCAAACTTTCCTTCTTGGACTAATCGTTTAAGCTTAGCTTCCAAGTCTATTGGCATTTTGTAATACTTTGGAGTTATGCCTTGTTTCCACTTTGGTGGCCTTCCTGGTCGTTTCTTTGGCTTTGGTACATGAGCCTTAACCATCCTACACCGCCTCAGAAGATTTCCCTAATCAGCCAATCCCTGAAATCCTTCTCCGTAAGCGTCAGGAAAGAATCCTTATCCATCCTGGCAAAAGCATCATACTTCAACCGCTCGCTCTTAACAATCTCAACCCTTGTCTTCATGACATCAGTAACATACCAGAGCCTGCCTTCCCTGTTCCAGATAATCCAGTAATACGGCACTCTTAGCCGTTCTGCCAATTCCTTAGTTACCAGATACTGCGATTCTCTAAACAGAAAATAGCCATTCAGGTAATTCACTTGCGATTTTGCCTTAAGCTCAATAAGAGCCTTCAACTTCCCATTCTTTGCCGCATAATCATAAATCACTGAATCCACATCAAACGCTCCCAAACGATAATAATCAACTTCCCTCTGAGCTTCCCTGAGCACTTTGCTGAACTCAGTTCTCACCCTTGCCTCCAACAACACATTTTCAAGATAATCAAAAGCCTTCTCAGGATCAACACGACGATACATGTCCTTCCGATTACCATGCCTCGGCCATTCCTTTTTCGCCATCCTCCCCACCTCTTACCATTTTTTCAAAAAAGATTCTGAAAACCTCAAAATACGCATCAACAATCTTCACAGCCACCGGCTCCGGAGTCCAAACAAAAATCAAAACATACTGATAATGCTCTTTCAACGCTTTTCTCACCGCTAAATCCGTCGCTTCATTTATGTCCTTGGCTGGAACGCCGAATTCTATAGCATCTCCCACGTAACGCTCCAATTCCTCCTTAGAATCAGAGAAAAGAAAATTGTAAATCATGGCACCTCACCTTGGAAGTCGAAAATTTCTTCGTCATGGACCATGTCGAAGGTTTCTTCGTCTCCAGGTCCTACACTCGAAAGTTTCTTCGACTCCTGGCTTAACCACTTGAGAAACTCAATGATGGCTTTTCCCTTCTTCTCTGAAATCTCAAACTCATCTCCTGTTCCATGACCCACATAAGCCTTCCATCTGTGCGTTTTACTGTCATAATAGAAATTGACCTCCTCAATCTTATCAATATCAACGTCAAAACTAACCCAATTCACATAAACCTTCATGCTATCACCACCGCTTTCGGAAAAGCTGAGATAACAAGCTCTTTGTCCTCTTCCTTGAAGCTCAGAACAAACTTGATTTTGCCATCTTCAAGCTCAATGTTTGCAACCTTAACCTCAATCACCTGTCTAAGCTCTTCAACCTTCTCCAAAGCCTCCCTGAAAGCCTTAAGATTTGAAACATCAAAATACTCAATGAGAAGCATCACTCCTCCCCCTGTATAGCAGTATAATTAATCCCAGAAACCGAAACTTCCAACTCAGGATAAGCCTCGTAAAACTCGGCTTCATCCTTCGCCTTCTCCATCGCCGCTTTAATCTGCTCAGGAGGATTACTCTTAATGAAAAGTTCAATGTGGCTCTCGCTCCAGTCCCTAAGCCTTCTTGCAATTTCTGCTGGATAACCCATCTCCCTGAGCCGCCTGTAAATCTCTCTCCTCTCCTCCTTAGTCCGCTTCTCCTTATACCAAGTCATTAGAGTTTCCTCCTGAGCTCTTTAACTACCTCAGAAATCAACTCATCAGCTTTCACGGATTTAAGACGGAAGGCTCGCTTTGGAGCTAATTCAATAGCCATGAACTCAGCATGATCCTCGTAATCCTCGTTGACCTTGACTTCCATGGCTTCCTTTACCAGCCAGTAGTGGAAGGCTCTTCTTGCCTTAGTGTACTCCTCAGCCTCAATCACAACCTCATCAAAGCAAATCTGCTTCAAACCATCACGAATCTCCAAGAAACCATAGAACTTCATTTCCCAGCCTCCTCGATCAGGTCATCAATAAAACCCTCAACGTCTTTTAGGAACGGAAAGAATCCCCACGGCAACTTATCATCTATCACTGGACCCTTGACAATCCAGAACTCGCCATCCTCGAAAATGTCATGACCTTTGTATGTTTTCACTTTTCTCATTCTTCTTAACCTCCTCAGTATCCGTTTCAAAAGCGCCTTTCCAAAGCTTAACCTCACCGTCCTTGATGTAATACCAGCCTTCCTTCATCTCCAGAACATTAATCAAAGTCTCCAACTGCTTCTTATCCTTCAGCGAAAACCCAGCCTTCTTCCCATCAGCCTGCCAAATATCTAACTTTACTCCATCCTTGAACTCAAACGCCTCAACTGCTGTAATCTGCTGTACATTCAGCACGCTAACACGCCGTCCATCCTCAAAAATCAGCCAAGTCATTGCTCAGCACCTCTCGCTTTTTTGACAAGCTTAACCTCTTCATCTGTTAAACCAACAAAGAAATACTCACCGTCCTTTTTCACAACAGCTCTCTTTTTTGCTAAATTTACTGAAACTACTTCATAGCCTTCCTTAATTCCCAAATCGCTTGGCTTCAAAACCTCTGAAACTTCAGACCACTTCACAATCTGCATTCTTACCACCTCGTGGCTCTGGCTGATTTGAGCCAAAACTGATTTCATCAATACCTAATAGGTATTTTTAGGTATAAAAAAGTTTTGGATATACCTAATAGGTATAATATATACCAAAATTAAACAATTCAGTATATACTAAACTTTTCAGATCATGCTGAGAATAGCCAGCATAATAGAATAAAGAAAATAAATTAGGTCTATATTATAATTAATTATATCCGTATTTATTTAATTCATTTAGTATATACTAAATTCAAAGCAAATTTTGAGAGACTCTAAGCTATGGTTGGAGTCAACAATTTAGTATATACTAAATTATTCCGAGTTGGTATTTTTAGGTATATCAAAAACGTTTTTATACCAAGAGCTACAAAAAGAGTAGTGAAAAGCTCAAATAAGGTGGTTGAAGATGTCATTACCTAAGGTTAAGATCGAGGTTGAGCCTGATAAGATTATAAAAGCTGAGGTTATAGCAAGTTACAGAATTACAATTCCTAAAGAGATTAGGCGAGATTTGAATATTGAAGTTGGAGATACTGTTATTGTTGCCATTATTGGTGTGGAGAAAGGTAAAAATAAGAAGAGATCTCGAAAGCATTAACCTTCTTCTTTGGCAATTATTTTTATGTGTCCTGTGAATGGTTCTGATATTTCTGCGGTAACTGTGTAATCTATGGTTTTGTCTGTAATTAGTGAGTAGGTGTTGCTTAGCACGAGGTAATAAGTATCTGGTAGTAAGATACCGTCAATGGTGTATGTTCCGCTTGTTGCTTTTTTCTCTATTATGTAGGCTTTTGGTGTTCCTCCTTCTTTTAGGATTTGATATTCTTTTTATTCGAGGAAGTAGAGGTTAATGTCGAGGTTTTCTCTTATGTTTATTGTTATTTCCATGTTTTGTGCATAGAGAATATTGTCCAAGTAAATTGGTATTGCTTCATAATCTCCAGCTTTTACTACTATTGTGTCGTCTTTGAGTGTTTGATACTGTGGTGTTGGAAGTCCGATAACAAAAACGTATTTTCCAGCATTTAGTGTTGTTGTGTATGTTCCGCTTTCAACATCTGTTTTTAGATAGAGGTATTCTGATGCTGTGTCATCTTCTTTCCATTTCTCTAATTCGTTTTCTGGTATTACGCCAATATAGTCTAAGCTTTTGCCATTTGGCAAGTTTAAAGTTATTGTTAGTTTTGTAGTCTTATCGAGTTCAAATGGTGCGTATATTCTGCTATCGAATGTGTAATCTTTGTCGAGTGCTATCCATTCTTTTGGTGTTGTGGTTGTTGTTGCTTCAGCGTTTTTGCTTATTT
This sequence comes from Thermococcaceae archaeon, assembly GCA_027064745.1. Lineage (GTDB taxonomy): Archaea > Methanobacteriota_B > Thermococci > Thermococcales > Thermococcaceae > Thermococcus. Next base: position 7,002 of record JAMOPD010000195.1, on the reverse strand, counting down.
GTTCTGCTGTTTTTTCTGGTGTTTGTTGGCATCCAGAAATAGAAACTACTAATAGCACTACTATTAGCAGAGAGAAGAGCAGTTTGACATATTTCATGGAGGCCACCTTAACAGGATACACAATATGATAATAAATATTTTTTGGTAATTATGATCTTTTGTTTTGGCTTTGGTTCTTTTCTGTTCAATTTTGTTTGGTGTTTCTGTTCATTGTCTTTCTTGATTTGCTGTAGGCTTTTTGTTTTGTGGTTATTTTCCTTTTGCTTATTGTCATTTTGTCAATTTAGGATGATGATTTTTGAAAATAAGCTTTTATATTATTTATAGATAATTATGTTTGGGGAGGGTTATGAAAAAGAAGAAAAGAAAGCCAACCATTGTTCCTGTTGGTGCTCATCCTTCTGTTCCTGCTATGCCTGGAACGGTTGTTCAGAGGACTACTCATATTGAGATAACTATTTCTGGTCCTCAACCTTCTCCTGAGGAGGTGGATAAGTTGGTTAAGGATAAGACCTTGTCGTTGGGGGATGCTCTTGAGTTTTATGAGGCTTTGGTTGAGGATATTCGTGAGATGTATGGGACGGATGATCCTGAGGAGTTAATGAGGCTTGCTATGGAGAGTGAGGATCTTTGGCTTGAGGAGCATGTGCATGATTTGGAGATGTATCATGCTTTAAAGCAGCGGTCTCACTGAGAGGGATTTTTCATGAATTTAGTGTTTGAGGTTCATTCTCCTGTGTTTAGTTCTAAAGATGATGTGAAAAAGTGGGTGAATCAAAAGTTTCGGGAAATTGTGGCGGAGATTGAGATGTTCAAGAGAATGGGAGTTGTTATTGATTATGTTTTGTTTCCTCTTTTGCAGAATGGAAATAAATTTCTGTGGAATGTTAGAGGAGTGATTAAGGGAGGTACTGGGTTTAGTTTGGGAGTGTCATTTGAGGTAAATAAGTTTGGTGAGAATTATCTTGTGTTAGTAAAGATGGGATTTTCGTGGGTTTCTCCTCATTCAAAAACAAGACAAAGATTAACTTCTGTAAAGAACCTAAACACGGAGTTTAGATCCAAGAAGTTTTGGCGTGCATTTTCAGAGAAGGAAGGTTCGAGGATTCTGGTACGCTGGGATAATTATCCACATCATCCTGATTCAGGTAGCTGGCCGTTTCATAAGCATTTTGGTGGTCAGAAAGTTCCTGCCAGTCCTTCTCAGGAGCAGTCTGTGGTTGGATTCTTTGAGTTTATCAAGGCTCACCTTGGAAAATCTTGAAAATCATTCTAGTTTTTGTTCTTTTGTGGTTATTTCTTTTTGGTGTCTATATAGTGGTGGTTAGTTTTATGGCAATGTTTATATTGTTGTTGTTTTGTATATGTTTTTGAGGTGATCTAAATGGGTCAGTATTTTGTGGTTGTGAATTTGGATAGGCGTGAGTTTTTGAGGTTTGGTGCTGGTAAGTTGAGGGAGATTGTTGGCTGTAGGGATTTTGGTGTTTTGGGTTATTTGTTGGCGACTGACAATGTGGATGGTACGGTGGTTGGTTTTATGGATGAGTGGGAGTGGTTTGGCAGGTGGTGTGGTGATAGGATTGCTTTGGTTGGTGATTATGCTGAGGATGCTAAGAATTTCATGAAGGTTGGTGTGAGTTATGAGGATGTTTTGGAGGGGTTTAGGGATATATCGGATGAGGTTTTGAGGGAATTCTATAGGTTTTTGAGTGTTTAGTGCTTTTCTGGTTGTGAAAATGTTTATTTAGTTTTGTTGGTTATTTTGTTTTGTTAATTTTTGTGGAGGTGTTTCTATGGTTAAGGAGGTGGATATGTATCCGTACGTTCGGCGGGTTTTGAGGAGGAGGTTTCCTGGTTGGGATATTATATTTAGGAGCCGGTGGTCTGGATATGAGCCTGATTTTGTTGTTGAGCGTAAGGCTGGGGATGTTGTTGAGCGTGTTGTTGTGGAGGTTAAGGCTGTCTGTAAGGTTGGTTGGAAGGAGGTTGAGCAGCTTAACAGGTATGTGCGTAATTTAGCTGGCTCTAAGGTTAGGATTGTTGGAAAGATTTTGGTGGTTCCTGCTGGTGCTGATACTCATAATGTTCCGGAGGATATAGTTATTATTCGGCTTCGGAAATTTAAGTGTCCTGAAAAGCGTTCTAAAGCCAAGAAGAAAACTGCTGGAAGGAAGGCATCTCGTAAGAAGAAGAGGAAGTGATTGTTCATTTTTTTCTTGTTTTTTCTTTGGTTGTGTGCGTAAGGTAAATATAGTAAAGTTTATAAATTTAGTATTGGTGAGTGTGTCATGGTAAAATCAGGTGGTGTGTCCGGACACAGCCAAGCGGTGGCGGAGGAACAGGCTGGAAAACGGAAGCGGCGGAAGCCGAAGCGCTTTTCACCACGTCTGCACATTACGCTACCTCCAGAGATCTACAAAAAGGCCAAGGAGCGCTGGCCGAACGTGAGCCAGATTGTAGCAAAGCTGCTTGAGGTGGCTTTAGCTGAGGATTTGACGGTTGATGAGGTCGTAACTGCGGTAACGCTGCTTAGGAGAGGCGTATTGGTTGTTCAGACTGGTGATTTGGTGTGCCGGGGTAGCCTAGCCAGGGAAGGCGGTGGACTCGAGATCCACTGGGCATTCGCCCACCAGGGTTCAAATCCCTGCCCCGGCGCCATAAACTTTAACCTAACTGTAGAAACACAAGCTGTTAGGTGGTTATTTGTGCTCCATCCTTTTCAACTATAACAGTATGTTCAAATTGACTAACCAATCCTCCTCTAATTTCTTTCAAGATGTTATAGCTGTATATGGCCCCAGCTCTATCAAGTTGCAATAATGCAAGTTTTAACTGAGCATCGGGCATCAGCTTCTGAAGCCAGCGGTATGCAAAGGGTAGTGTTGAATAGTTTGTTTTTATGTAATTTAAGAGCTTTCTTGCTTGGGGCATTCTAACTGGCTTATTCTTGACGAACATGTATATCAGGGCCGGAGGAACTTCAATAACCTGACCTGCTCCCGTAGTTGCAAAAGGTTCTATGGCAATTACATCTCCTTCTTTTAGAACGTAAGTATCAGCAGCTCTATAAACATTAGGAACTGAAATTCCTGCATGAAGTTTGTAACGCTCTATTTTATGCCCACTTAGGTTGACGATGGGATTAAACCCCTTTCCTCGTATTGTATCTTCTATAACCCTGCCTATTTCTCTTATTTGAATTCCCGACCTGACAGTCGCTATGGCATTTTCAAGGGCCTCTCTGGAGGCTTCCATAAGATCGTCTTCATCCATACCCACTCTAACTGTCAACGCTGTATCGGCGATATACCCATCCACATGCACACCCAGGTCAATTTTTATGTAATCGCCTTCACTGAGCACTGTTTTATCGCCCTTGTAGGGAGTGTAATGAGCTGCAATTTCATTTATTGAGAGGTTACATGGAAAAGCTGGTTTTCCCCCAAGTTCTGTTATTCGATTTTCTACAAACTCTGCGATCTCATACAGAGAAGCTCCGGGTTTAATGAGCTTTATAACCTCGGATTTAACCTTTCTTGCAATTTCTCCAGCTTGGAGAAGTAGTTTCATTTCATCGGGCATTATCACCACCAAAAAAGTAACACTCATTATCCTTTATAGTATTTCCGCTATACTCTTAGTAACTAGGTAAGCACATGATGGAGATAAAACTAACTGTGGGCAGACATATACTGTTAAGATAAGCACGACATCTGGCGCATATCCAAATTTATCCTAACACTATTGTCAGATGGGAAACTTGTATCTGATTCATCTCAACAGCATCATTGAAACCATGCCGTTTAGGATAAAATAGATAAGCGCCTGATAGCAAATTCAGTATAGGGCAGTCTAACTTATCCTGACAGTATCATCTCAATCCTCGAAAACCTTTTATTTCCTAAGTGGGTTCTACCTCTGTGGTGGAGAAATGCTAAAGCTCAGAAAATACATTAATACTACCGATGACCTTTTTGTCGTAAAAAACCTCATAGGAGCAATCCTTCAGGGTATTGGTCTTGCTTATCTTGTACCCGGCCTTCTTGTGTGGATTTATAGGGGAGAGATGGACTACATATATTATTTTGCAATCCCCGGATTCATCAGTATACTCCTTGGAGCTTGGATGGGAAGACATATCGGGAAAATCGAAGATGTCAATTTAAGACAGGCAATGGTTTCTGCAGCTTTTGTATGGCTCTTTGCCTCCTTGATAAGTGTTGTCCCTTTTATGTTCATTGCCAAGATGAGTTTTATTGACTCATATTTTGAAAGCATGTCCGCATGGACAGGAACTGGTTTAACAATGATGAGCCATTTAGAGAGCTATCCACATGTCATTCTCTTCTGGCGTGCTTGGATGCAGTGGCTTGGTGGCATAGGCATTGTCCTTGTGGCACTAACGGTTCTTATCCGTCCAGGAGTGGCGGCAGCTCGTCTGTATAAGGCTGAAGCAAGAAGTGAAAGAATAATGCCTAACTTGGTAAATACAGCAAAAGTAATTTTTGAAATATACTTTCTCCTGACTCTCGTTGGTGTCTACCTTTATTATATCAACGGAATGCCACTTTTTGATGCTTTGATACACTCAATGACGGGATTAGGAACCGGTGGTATGAGCTCCCATGATCTCAGTATAGGATATTTCAACAGTCTAAGCATCGAAGCTGTTACAATTTTTCTGATGATAATGGGCGCTACAAACTTTACGGTTCATTATCGCATGTTTAAAGAGCGCTCTCTTTCGAGATTTTTCAAAGATATCCAAGTTAAGTACATGTTCTTCTTTCTTGTCCCTACAATAATCCTAATTGCATATAGTCTCATACAGATAAATATGGGAGTTGGAAGAGCTTTTAGAGAGGCTATTTTTCATTCAGTCTCTGCAATTACGTGTACTGGCTTTGGTATTGGTAATTTAAACAAATATCCAGAGCTTGCCAAATTCATGATTGGTTTCTTGATGGTGATTGGCGGAGGAGCTGGAAGTACAGCCGGAGGTATAAAGCTTATCCGAGTAACTCTTATGTATGAAAGCCTGAAATGGACAATCGAACAGGCTATTCTACCCAAAGGCGCTATCATAAAAAGAAAAGTAGGAGATTATATATTCTCAGACGAGGAGATACAAGAGGTTCTCAGTTTCACAATGACATATTTTGCGTTTCTTTTAATTGGTACAATTTGGTTAATGCTCAGACTTAGAGTATCTCTGGTAAATGCCTTTTTTGAGGTAGCATCAGCTCAAGGAAACGTGGGGTTGAGTGTTGGAGTAACATCACCTTCTCTGCCAATTGACGTTAAAATACTCCTCACACTTCATATGTGGATAGGAAGGCTTGAAATATTCTCTACCCTCGTGTTTATAGTGAGTGCATTTCTATTGGTGCCGCGGTTGGTGGAGAGAAAATGAAACTGATAAGAATAGAAAATCTGAGTTTCAGGTATCGCAGAGCTAAGGAGTATGCAATAAAGGATATAAACTTGGATATCAAAAAAGGAGAATTCCTAGGAATTTTAGGCGCAAGTGGGAGTGGTAAATCCACATTATGCCTTACATTAAACGGAGTTATACCGAATTCTATACGAGGGGACTTTGTAGGTAATGTATATGTGAAGGAGTATAATACAAGAGAAACTCCTCCTTCAAAGCTATCAACAATAGTAGGGCTTATACTGCAGAATCCTGATTCTCAGCTTTTTAATATGACAGTTGAGGAGGAAATAGCATTCGGACTGGAAAATCTTGGACTTGAAAGAGACGAAATACAGCGAAGAATAAATTGGGCACTTAAAATTACAGGCCTCCAAGGATTAGAAAGCGAGTTCCCTCCTAATCTAAGCGGTGGACAAAAACAAAGACTTGCTATTGCAAGTATCTTAGCAATGAAACCCGAGATTATTGTACTTGATGAACCCACTGCCCAACTTGACCCTATGGGAAAAGAACAAGTTCTCAGCTTAATTACACTATTAAATAAAGAACAAGGTATCACCATAGTCCTAGTTGAACATAATGCAGAATATATGTTGAGTTTTGCGGATAGAGTCATTGTCATGGATAAAGGGAGGATAATATTAAAAGGCAGACCTTCAGAAGTTTTTGAGGAAGTTGAACTTCTCAAAGAACTGGGGATTAGACTGCCCGCTAGTATAAGGATAGGCGCGGAACTTAAAAAGAGAGGAATCCTAAAAAAAGCTGCTCTAACAGAGAAGGAACTCATCAGAACTTTGAGAAGTCAGTTTTAGGCATTGATTCTCCTGTTAGTGAGGATTTTAAATCCGTTAATTTCAGGAATAATTCAAATTTAAGTATTGGGTTATCAACTTCATCAAGTATCTCGAATGCAGAATCAAGAAGTGACAATGCCTTTTTCTTGTCCTTTGATGCTTCCAATGATGCCATATAATAAAGAGCCGTTGCTTTATGAAACGGACTTTCTACATGCTGCAATGTAATATCAGCTTTCTCAAATTCCCCTGAACCGTAAAACATTACTGCAAGATGAGATAGAATAACATCTAACTTCTTTCTATCTCTAACAAGCTTTATTGCATAGGCTGCCTTCTTTAAGAGGCCTCTATCAATGAGAGCTTTTACGATTTCAACTAAGAGGTCATCATCCCCGATATCCGTAGCAATGTTTAATGAGGTTTTCAAAGCTAAGTCACTTTTAAGGTTCTCATTGAGCATATAAAATGCCACCGAGATGTCAGCAAAAGCGAGGGATTTTAATCTTAAATTTCCAATTTCATTTGCTATGGGTATTATGTCCTCAATATATTTTACAAATACCTTTCTAAGTTCTTCTCTCAATACTCCATCCTTTATACTTTCCCGAACTGCAGATAAAATCCCGTTAATGATTATTCTAATTCCAAGAAAAATGTTAGGAGCTAGTTTGATTTTTTTAAGTTCATTTAAAGCCTCTCTAAATTCCCAATAATTGATCAGATTCTCAATAACTTCTAATCTATCACTATCCCTCTCTGGTTCTTCCG
>JAMOPD010000194.1 GCA_027064745.1 Thermococcaceae archaeon | reverse complement strand
CTTATCTTGTGCTGAGGATCGCTCGCCGCGTCATAAGTCAACCACCAGTAACCGTGGTCACCCCACGTCGTGCCCCAAGAGTTCACCATCAAGAAAGCACCGTTGCCATCAGGAGTCTGCAGATTATCATTGTAACCCACTATCGTGACAGCATGCCCACCAGGCTCTCCAGTATGGTTTTGATGAATTGCGTAAATGTTGTTGGTCTCGTTAAAATTCTGGAACTCATCATAAACTACTATTCCAGTCTGTGCTATATACCCCGCAGCCAAAAGACCCTTGAGATAGTTAAACTGTGTTTGGTTAGTTAAATTCAGGACATACCACGTCCCTCCGACCTCGGGGGAGTACCCTCCCAGCCACAATGAATACGAGGCCTCAAGCATCCCTGAATCTCCCCTGTTAGTCATGGCCATCTTGAACTGCTTTTCTTGAGGCCATATTGATGACACATTATTTGCCCAACTTTCGAATAACTCGCATGCACTTTGATTGTAATACTTACGGCATTCTACATACCAAGTAGCCACCGTCATATTCCATTGACCATTCCACGCCCCATTTTCAAGCCCATTATACACCTGAAATGCATTATATGGTATTGCTCCCACAGTTGAAATCAATTGCATAGCATCTTGGACAAAACTACCACTATCCTTCCCAGCGTTTATGAGATTGTACGTGAAAGTAGGGTTCATAACCACGTCGGGCGTGGAGGGATGGGGATTGTTTCTAAACCAGTTTAACATATAAGTGTAAACATAGTACGTTGATGCCCAAGCATTACACGAACCGATTAATCCCTGATTTCCAATCGGAGGAAGGTAAAGACTGTTGTTAACAAAAGCAGGTAAATTCTCGGAGCCAGCTTCAGGGTTCGTAGCCAAGCTTAACAGGACATCCTTTGAGACGGAAACCGGGGGCACCGAGTGAGTACCCCTCGGCGCAATTGAGATTAAGTACTCGTAGACCGTTTTGTTAACGGGGATAAACTTCGTTCCAGTCATTTCCTCATACACTGGCAGGGGAACCTCTAGGAGTCCGGTAGGATGTTCCTCTATCGATATAGCACTTACAGGTGTGGCAATTAGCAACATTCCTATCAAAACCAGTACCAACCTTTTCATTCTTTCACCTCCAATTTTAAGGAGTAGCAGATGGAATTAACACAGCCTTCCAACTCGGCAAGTGTGATTATCCCCTCATCTACCACCACAACACCCTTCAATGACACAGATCCCGATAGATTAAGTTCAGGATCCACTGCCCAAAGAAGTTCCCTGGAGACATTGGGAGGGATAGTAATTTCGTATTCTCCATCACCTCCCACAGCACCCGAGGAGTTAACAAAATTCCAGAGGATGTAATAAGGATTGCGAGCGTACAAGGCCAACTTGATAGCATTACTACTGTTGTTCGCAGCAGGCATCCACATTGCGGGAGGGACTACAAAAACCCGAATGGAAGTTCCATTTGTTATTACGATCCGTTCCTTATGCCAATTTCCATAAAGGCCACCAGAGTGAGGGTGATAAACAACACTTCTATTGATCTCAGCATTCATTGAGATATAATCAACTCTCGCAGAATATGAACAATTTTGGATGGTCGTGTTGCCACTTTTAACCGTCAAAAGAGCGATAAAAGTCACATTATCCGGGAAAAATATGCCCCCGCTCTGAGATGAGCTGGAGACTGTTGTTTCACCACTCTGCTCATGACCGCTTAAACATCCACTAACACTCACTCCAAGGAGCAGTATTACCAGCACCCATCTCACTTTATTGCGCTGCCTCACAATCTCACCTTCACAAAAAGTCTCCTTACACTTAATACAGAAAAAGATTTTTATTCTTTTCGGATTTGCGGACGCCAGGAATTTTAGTAGATAATTTTGGAACTATGTGTTGATATTCTTGTCCACACTTCCCTTAAAACATCCTAATTTAGAAAGGATCAGGCCAGAAAATTAAAACCAACATCACAGACAATAGGACATAGTTAGGAACATGATGCCACATTAACATTTTCAAAAAATTATTATACTCCCACCACAGACCGCCCAACGGTGATAAAAAGTGCACATCCTGGTCACCGGCGGCGCCGGGTTCATAGGCTCACACCTGGTGGACAGACTGATGGAAGAGGGGCACAGGGTCAGAGTTCTCGACGATCTGAGCGCGGGAAGCCCGAGCAATTTAACCCGCTGGAGGAATCACGAAAACTTTGAGTTCATCAAGGGAGATATGAGAGACCCAGAAACCGTTAAGAAAGCCTTGGAGGGGATTGAGGCTGTGTTCCATCTCGCAGCCAACCCCGAGGTCAGGATAGGCTCCCAGAGCCCAGAGCTCCTCTACGAGACGAACGTCCTCATAACCCACAACCTTCTGAACGCCATCAGGGGATCCAACGTCGAGTACCTCGTCTTCACG
>JAMOPD010000193.1 GCA_027064745.1 Thermococcaceae archaeon | reverse complement strand
GAGAGCCCTCTCTACGGAAGGGTCGGAGGAGAGATTTATGTAAAGCCCTTTGACGGCGAGACATCAAGGGCATTTCTGCGAGCAGGATTTAAAGAGGCAGGGGTTGAAGTGCCGGAGGAAGACCTTGAGAAGGCCGTCTCCATACTCGACGGCATACCAGGCTGGCTCGTCCTATTCGGGTCGAAATACCTCGAAACTCATGACTTTCAAAGGGCTATGGACTCAACCCTCAGCATCGCCAAAGGCCTCCTCCTTGGCGAGTTCTCGGAACTTGAAAGGCGGAGCAGGCGGTACGTGGGAATTTTAAAAGCAATATCACTGGGCTACAACAGGTGGAGCCTTATACGAGACTACTTGGAACTCAAGAAAATGAAAACTCCTGAACCAAGGCTTCACGAACTCCTGAAGAACCTGAAGAAGATGGGCTGGATTGAGGAAGAGAATGGCGAGTACCACCTCACCGACCCGCTTGCAAAGCTCGCCCTCCGGGGTTAAGGCAACGGAACCCTCTCGACCTCAATCCCCTCAAAGGTCGGGTACTCCTCAACGATGAAGAACCTCACATCGCCCTCTATTGCCTCAGCCAGCTCGACAGCGACCTCTTCCGGCATCTCTATCCTGCCCTTCTCCCTGTTGATGTACAGCCACTCTGGTGGAACCTCCGCCTCCTCGACGAGAAGCTCGTAAAGCTCGTCGAGGTCGTCGTATTCGGCAATGCCGAACCGGAGCGTTCCGTCCTCGGTTATCTCCATGTAGGGCCTGGCCACGTTTTTGGCCATCCTCCTCAGCCTGTTCTTAAGTTGGACTGCATCTTTAAGCTTCGCCGTGCACAGATGGTAGCTCAGTGAGGTGTTCTCCTCACCCCATTCGAGGAGCTTAAGGCCGAGCTCAAGGGACCCCCTTATGGCGGCGCTCTCGTCGCTTATCGGCCTGTAGCCCCTGTCGAGAATCGCCCTCAGGTTCGTCTCGCTGAACTCAAGCTCGTTCACGTTGAGGAACTTCGCTCCGAGACTGTCAAGGAACTCTGCATACCACTTCATCCTCTCGAACTGTCCCGGAATCGAGGGAATTTCACCTCCGATGTCCCAGTCGAAGTCGAAGGCGTTTCTCATGTTCTCAATCTCGACTTTGAAGAGCTTCGAGTTCGGGTTGAAGAGATCAGGGTGGAATCGTATCTCATCTAAGCCAGCATCGTAGAGCTTTTCGAGGTTCTTCTTCGTGGCCAAAGCGCCGGTGGTGTAGAGGTGAACGTGGAAGTCCTCGCCGAAGGCCTCCTTGAGAACCCGTATATACTCAGTCGTCCTGTCGAGCCTTGCCAGCGGGTCGCCACCCGTAACGCCTGCCCCTTTGGCCTCCATCAGAAGAGCTTCTTTAAGGATGTCATCAAAGCTTTTCACAGGCCTCTCGTTAGCGTAAACAACATCTTCCCTCCTCCAGGGGCTCAGCGGACAGTAGAAGCAGCTCCTCGGGCAAACTCCAGTGGTGAACAGGACGAGCTTCTCACCCCTAACGCAGAGCCGACAGCCCTTTGGCAGCTCTCCCACAGCGTACGAAAAGTAGTCTGTCTTCCTTACTGCCATGGGAAATTGTTTGGGGTAGAACTTAAAAAGGTTGGCGGGCAAAGTTGTGCAGATGCCTATGAGGGAGAAGCCGAAGTACCTGCCACCTACCCTGAGGGACAAGCACCGCTACATAGCCTTTCAGCTCATCGGGGAGAGGCCGTTTAAAAGGGAGGAGGTAAAGAGGGCTATTTGGGATGCTTGCCTTTCGACGCTTGGAATTCTCGGCTCGGCCAGGGCAAAACCATGGTTAATAAAATTCGATGAAAAAAGTCAGACAGGGATAATCAGGGTGGATAGAAAACATGTTGAGGATATTCGCTTTGCCCTGACGCTGGTCACTCATATAAACGGCTCATGGGTGATTTTTAGAACCATTGGTGTTTCTGGAACGATAAAAAGATTAAAAATAAAGTTCCTGAAGGAGTTCGGCTGGCGTTAGCGGATGAAGGATATTGCTTTATCTGTGTTATCCCGGTAGACCTCTACATATCTTCTACAAGCTGATTCCCATGTGAATGCCTTAACCCTTACCTTACCGTTTGTCCTTAACCTGTTCAAGGTCTCCTCATCAAGCTCCTTTGCCCTTATCATCGCCCTAGCCAGAGCGAATGAATCTCTCGGAGGTACGAGGATTCCGGTGGCGTTCTCAGGATCAGCATCTATGTCGATTATCGTGTCTCTCAAGCCTCCTACGGCGCTCGCTATCGGAATCGCCCCGAGGCACATTGCTTCAAGCTGCACTAAGCCAAAGGGCTCGAAATAGGAGGGGATTATGACAAAATCCACAGAACCATAGAGCTCCCTGGCCTCCTCCCTCTTGAGGAGTCTCGTCACAGCCTTGAAGTTGGGGAAGCGGTTCTCCATTGCGTGAGCCCACCTTTCAAGCCCAGGGTCGCCTTTGCCTATCACGATAAAGCGCATCTCATTGAACGCAGGGTCTTTGGAAAGCAGTTCTATCGCATGGAAGAGCGTATCAACACCTTTCTGAGCCTTGTCAAAGCGACCTATGAACATGAAGGTTTTTCCATCGCTCATGCCGAACTTTTCGAGGATTTTTTTCCTGCGCTCCTTCCTATCTCCACTCAGGAATGCCTCGTTCCAGAAGGAGCAGTCTATGCCGTTGAAGACGTGGGTTACTTTCCCCTCAAACATCCCGAAGAATCCCCATTCCTCCCACATGTAGCTTTTGCTGACGGTTGTTACTGCATCGGCAATGTATGCAAGCGTGTGCTCGGGGTCTATATCTGGGTAGGGCGCCAGCTCTCCAACCTGAGCATCATGGAAGAAGTGGCCGGGTATCTTGGATTTGTTGAGCCTGTGGATTGTTGCAGTTAGGGGAATGTGGAAATACTTCTTGATGAGGGCTGCTGCAAAGACCGTATGCCAGTCATGGGCATGCAGGGCTTCAGGCTTTTTCTCATTCTTCAGGAGCTCATTGAGCAGGCCTGCACTTGCCTTTCCAAAATGAACCGTCTTTTGAAGCAGTCCCTCCCACCCAGGACCATAAACATCGGGATTATCGAGGAGGACATCACTCAAGGCAAACACTCTAACACCGTTCTGGTTCCTTTCATATGCTTTGACCTCAAACTCTCCTCCGAATGCCGTGATTCTGAAATCTGCTACCTGTTCCCCTTCGATGCGGCCATGTGAGGGTGTAAAGACGAGAACTTCATGTCCCACCTTTGCCAGTCCTTCTGCTATGCTTGTAACTGCCTCAGCCAGTCCGCCTACTTTCACAGGTAGATATTCAAAGGCTAATAAGAGGACTTTCATTTTTACTCACCTGCCCTTACTTAAATAAGCACCTGCTACTTTCATAGGTAGGTATTCAAATGCAAGTAAATTCATATCAACCACCTACTCAAGAAGTATGAACTTTTCCCCTTCAATGTCCTCAAAGTAGCTTCCAAGCCCACCAACTTTCCATTCTCGTCCCCTTTTGTCCTGAATTGTTATGCTTGCGGTTAGGGGTGTGTATTCATATTCAACCACCTGGCCTTCGAGGTTTATGGGCTCTTTACTCTCAACGAGTCTGCCCACAACTTCGACCTTCTTCGGAAGGGAAGTGTGCTTGAGAACAGTTATAAGTGTCCTGATGTTGACAAGACTCAGTGGCTTTCCAAGGTTTTCATATTCAATTGGCTTAACAATTTTGCTGTTGTCTAAGTAAATTGTGTAAAACCAGTGCATGTAGTTCTGGATTATCTTTGGACTCTTGGCCCAGAATGAATAGAATTTTTCTTTTCTTTTATCCCTTGGCAATGCTCCGAAGAATAAAGCATAGTCAATATCACCTATTATCCAACTTGCCATAAGCCACGGGGCCCCACCGCTTCTGGCCAGTATTATGTTGTCTTTTTTGAGCCAGTCTGGAACTTCATCAAAATTGCTTATTATAACAAAAACAATGTCTCTTCTTTTCTTTATTTCCTCTCTAAGTAGCCAAAGGAACTCAAAAGGGGTATTGATTAGTACTTCATACTTTGCAGTTCTGACAATATATTCTGCTCTTTCAAGTGTATTTTCGAAGCCGTGAATTGTCCAAATTTCTGGCAACTCTTCGCCATGAACTGAACGATATAGCTCAAGGAATGCTTCTTTTAACGAGTCTATGTCCTTTATAAACTCTTCTTTGAGCTTTTCAAGTACAACCTCTGGGTTAACTGGCTTGTAGAGTCTTGGTGTGCCATGCATAACATCGACAAATCCCTTTCTGTGAAGGGAGCTCAGAACATCATAGACTCGTGTGTGTGGGATACCGCTTTCCTTTGTTACATCTGTTGCCTTACAAGGGCCAAGCTTTAGAAGAGTTATATATGCCAGACTTTCATACTTAGTTAGCCCAAGCTTCTGCAGTTTTTCAACAATCTCTTCCTCGTTCATATTCACGCCTCCAAAGATTTTAATATTCACTTGCATCAGTTTAAACATCGGTAGTGATACTAAAATAGGGTGGTGGTTAATATGTATAAAACTTTCGCATTCAGAGATGATGACGTTATGGGAAAGGTGGCCTCTGTTGAATTCTCAATTCCAAAGGAGGGAAGTTATGCATATCTCCTTGGAAATTTCAATGCCTTCAATGAAGGGAGCTTCAGGATGAAGGAAAATGGTAACAGATGGAGCATAAAAGTTGAGCTGCCTGAAGGCTTCTGGTATTATGCATTCTCCGTTGAGGGCACGAGAATCCCTGATCCTGAAAATCCCGAGAGAGCATTTTACAGGAGGCTCTCCTACAAGATGGAAGATGAAGTAAGTGTAGCAAGAATTTTTTCCGGTGAGGAATTTTACCACCACCCCTCCCTTACGTACCTCTACCTGTTTGGAGATAGAATCTATGTGCGTTTTAGGGCATTAAAAGGAAAGGCACGTAGGGTATATCTTATCTCTGAAAATAGGATGGAGATGCGGAAAAAAGCTGTTGATGATCTCTTCGATTATTTTGAGACAACTCTCCCCATGAAGGAAAAGCTGGAGTATCACTTTGAGATTCACACTCAGGATGGAGTTGTGGAGTATGGAGATTTTAGAGCATACCCCAAGAAATATTCCTTCCCTGAGTGGGTGCTTGACAGAGTTTTTTACCAGATAATGCCTGATCGCTTTGCTGAAAGGGATGGTAAGCTCTGGGAAATTCTGCAGAGGCTTGGCTACATTGGGGGGCTTGGCATAAATGCCCTGTATCTAACACCGATCTTTAAATCAAAGACGTATCATGGTTACGACGTCACGGACTATTATCATGTGAGCCGCAGGCTGGGAGGAGATGAGGCTTTTAACAGACTCGTAAAGGAATTGAAAAAAAGTGACATCAGGTTAATTCTCGATGGTGTATTCCATCACACGAGCTTTTTCCATCCTTGTTTTCAGGATGTTGTAAAAAATGGCAGGAAGAGCAGATACAGAAATTTTTATCGTATTGTCAAGTTTCCTGTGATATCGGAGGGATTTCTGGAAGTTCTCAGCTCTGAGGAGTCGCAGAGAGATAAATCAGAAAAGCTTAAGAAACTCGGCTGGAACTATGAAACCTTCTTCTCTGTCTGGCTTATGCCCCGCCTGAACCATGAGAATCCAGAGGTCAGGCGTTTCATAGCTAACGTGATGAAGCACTGGCTTGAGAAAGGTGTCAATGGCTGGCGGCTTGATGTTGCCCATGGTGTTTCACCTGAGCTGTGGCGTGAGATCAGGTATAAACTGCCGGAGGATGCATACCTTATCGGCGAGGTTATGGATGATGCCAGACTCTGGATTTTTGATAAATTCCATGGAACAATGAATTATCCTCTATATGAGGCCTTTCTGAGATTCTTTGTCTACAACGAGATGAATGCAGGGGAATTCCTAAACTGGCTTGAGCTTCTGAGTGCATACTATGGACCCGCCGAGTTTCTTATGTACAATTTTTTGGATAATCATGATGTGGAGCGTTTTCTTGGGCTTGTCAATGATAGGAGAAAGTATCTCTGCGCACTTGCTTTTTTGATGACATACAAAGGTATCCCATCGATGTACTACGGGGATGAGATAGGACTTAGGAACATAGATGGCTCTCCCATGGAGCGCTCAAGGGCTTTGATGGAATGGAATCCGGAAAGATGGGATTGGGAGATACTGAAGGTTACAAAAGCGCTGATAAAGCTGCGGCGCAAAAGCAAAGCCCTTCAAGTAGGGGTATTTAAGCCACTGATTTTCAGGGATGGGCTGCTGGTCTATGAGAGGGTATACGGAGATGAACAGATTCTTGTTGCAATCAATTATTCCAATAGCAGACAGAGAATTGAACTAACTTCAGACTACAAGCTGTTAGCTGGTCATTTAGACAAAGGATATCTAAATCCATGGTCGTTTTGTATAGCCCGTATTATTAATTGAAGGTTAACTTTGAACATGTGTCATAAACATGCACATTGAAGCGCAAGGTATATATATCACTGGCGATGATACTAATACACCGAAGTCATGACAGGTGATAAGCTATGAAGAAGGGAATATTTACCTTGCTTTTAGTTGGAGTTTTGATTTTTAGTATAGTAGCAAGTGGATGTGTAGGTGGAGGTGGAACAACAACCACCTCAAGCACAACGACTTCTTCAGCAACTACGTCAAGCTCAGCAAGTGCAACTGCAACTACATCGACTTCCTCAACGACCACCTCAAGCCAAAAGGTTGTAACTGTAGTAATCTGGCATGCTATGGGTCAGGAAGAGCTAAAGGTCTTCCAGGATTTGGCATCGGAGTTTGAGATTGAGCACCCTAATATTCAGATCAAGTTTGAGAAGAAGGCTGATCTTGAGACATCTCTCAAAGCCGCCATTCCAGCCGGTCAGGGCCCTGACCTCTTCATATGGGCGCACGACTGGATTGGAAAGTTTGCCGAGGCAGGAATGCTGGAGCCAATTGATGATTATGTAACCAAGGATATTATCAGCAAGTTCAGTCCGATGGCTCAAAATGCTATTGAGTACAACGGGCACTACTATGCAATGCCGTTTGCAGCGGAGACTGTTGCTCTTATATACAACAAAGAGATGGTCAAGGAGCCGCCGAAGACATTTGAGGACATGAAGAAGATTATGGAGCAGTACTACAACCCCGACAAGGGCACATACGGTCTGGCCACCCCGATGGATCCGTACTTCCTTTCTGGATGGGTTCATGCATTCGGAGGCTACTACTTTGATGACAAAACAAAGAAGCCCGGTCTTGATCTGCCTGAAACCAAAGAAGGTTTTGAGTTCTTCTTTAACGAGATATTCCCATATGTGGCTCACACTCAGGATTACAACGCCCAAGTTAGCCTCTTCCTTGATGGTAAAGCTCCAATGATGATTAACGGACCGTGGAGTATACCGAACGTTAAGGACAAAGGTATAAACTTTGGTGTTGTTCCTCTGCCTCCAATTACAAAGAACGGAAAGACTTACTATCCACACCCATATGGGGGTGTTAAGCTAATTTATTTCGCCAAAGGTATAAAGAACAAAGAAGCTGCTTGGGAGTTTGTCAAATGGCTCACAACCAATTCAGATGCCGCCAAGACCCTTGCTCTTGAAAACGGTTACATCCCTGTTCTTAAGGAAGTTCTCAATGATCCTGAAGTAAAATCTGATCCAGTTCTTTATGGATTTGGACAGGCAGTTCAGGAAGCTATTCCAATGCCAAAGAGCCCGGAGATGGGAAGCGTTTGGGGACCAGTTGCAACAGCGATCACTGATATCATTGCAGGTAAAAAGACCATTGATCAAGCTTTGAAAGATGCTCAAAATGAAATTCTTCAAAGTTTAAAGAGTTAGGGCCAATGTTGGAACTTTTCTTTTCTTCAATTTTTAATTGAGGGGGTGTGGAGATGCGTAAGAGAACTGTGGCCGCTCTTGCTTTAATCCTGCCAGGATTGGCAGCGTTCCTGTTTTTCAACATATATCCTATACTGTACTCTATATACATAGCTTTCACAAATGCTCAATTAGGAAATTTTCCTATACAGGCACCTGATGCTCCAAAGCTTCAGTTTGTAGGACTAGAAAATTTCAAATGGGCTCTAAGCGATAGTGGGTTTAGAAATGCATTTTTGTGGACGTGGATTTTTGTTGCCACCAGTGTGACGCTTAAAGTTGTGGTTGGCGTGTTTCTTAGTGTTCTATATAATAACAAGTATGTTAAAGGAAAGTTTTTCTACAGAGCTTTGTTGATAATTCCGTGGGCTCTCCCGTTGCTGTTCTCTGTTATGGTGTGGCGTTTTATGTTTGATCCTGTAGTAGGTCCGATAAATATAATCCTTAAGGATATTGGCATCATGAACCCTCCGGATTGGACAACCAGTGCCACATGGGGATTTGTGGCGTTAAACATTATCGAAGTATGGCTCGCATATCCTTTCATGATGACAGTCATAACCTCAGCACTGCAATCAGTGCCTGATACATTGATTGAGGCCGCAATTATAGATGGAGCTAACTATTGGCAGAGGCTCACAAAGGTTGTTATTCCGATAGTTAGCAAGCCAATAGCATTTGCCACAATACTGACCTCAGCGGCAAGCTTCCAGTACTTCCTCGTGCCGTTCATATATAATGGAGGGTTATTCCAAGACAGATTTCTCCTGCTCTACGGTTATATGAAAGCTTTTGGTTCGGCCAGACCTCATTATGGCAAAGCTGCAGCTGTTCTGCTGATTGCCACAATAGTGCTCGCTGCATATATGCTAATTAGCATGAAAATTACAAAGCTTCAGAAGGGGGCAGAGGCATGAGGATGAGAAAAGGTGAGCTTGGAAGAACAGTCGCAATGACTCTCTTAGCTCTGGTCATTATGGGACTCTTACTGTTCCCGGTCTATTACATATTCACAATCTCCTTGAAACCTTCCGGAGCTCTGGCAACAACACATCTGGAGCTGATTCCAAAAAATATAACGCTGGAGAATTACAGAGAAATTCTTTTCGGACATGAAGAGGGACTTTTAAAAACGAAGGAATTTACGCTGACAACAAAGGATGCAGTGATTACCGATTCCCTGAATAGGTTTAATATGGAAGTAAAGAATGGCAAGATACAGGGTAGAATCTCCTCGGCGAGATTTTCATTGTCTGACATAAAAATAAAGGAAAGAAAAGGGGGAACTGAAAAAACCAGGGAAGATGGATCGAAATTAATTGTAGGAGGTCAATACATTTTAATGAAAGCAGGAAGGGTAAGCGCAGTGCTTGGGGTTCGCAATATAAATGTCTCAGGAGAAGAGATCATACTGACAGTGAAAGATACAAAAAATCTCCCGTTAGACCTCTCCAAATTCAAAAAAATAGGCAATAATACATATATGGCCAAGGGGGAGACAATATTCCTGCAGCAGGGAGGAAAGATTAATGCACGCGACAATATATTAGAAGCTAAGAACTTTGAGTATATCATGATGTCAAAAATCGGTGGTAACGTTTGGGGATACATGAAAAGGAGCCTCATAATAGCATTGCTCACTGTACTGCTAACCCTACTTCTCGTCATACCCTCGGCCTATTCATTCTCAAGGCTGAAATTCTTTGGAAGAGAGCACACTCTCTACTTCTACCTGATGTTCACACAGGTCTCAGGCGGTCTTGGAATAGCAGGGCTGGTAGCACTTTATGGAATGCTCGTTAAACTTCATATGACCAACAACATATACGTGCTCCCGATAATATATTCCGCAGGAAGTGTGCCCTTTAACACATGGCTCCTTAAGGGCTACCTTGATTCTATCTCAACGGACTTCGATGAAGCAGCTTTGGTCGACGGTGCCAGCTATATCCAAATCATACGACACGTGCTTATCCCAATGGCCCTGCCAGGAATAGCTACAGTTGCAATATTCGCATTCATTGGGGGATGGACAGAGCTGATCCTTGCTAACCTTCTCCTCAGTGAGGAGAACTATCCACTGACAGTGTGGCTTTACACGATGCTCGCCGATCTGAGGTCAATTTCATGGAACCAGTTCGCCGCTGCAGCTCTTATATTTGCCTTGCCAGTCTTCATAATGTTCCTGCTCTCACAGAATTATATAAGGAGTGGATTAACTCTTGGTGGTTTGAAGGAATGAGGTGATGTATATGAAAAAGATTGCTTTATTTCTTACTCTTTTAATGTTTGGAAGTCTTGTCGGGATGTATGGATACGCAAATGCAGATGAAGCAAAACCACTTAACGTTATCATAGTATGGCACATGCACCAGCCATTCTACTATGATCCTATAAATGATCAGTTCGTTCTTCCATGGGTCAGGTTGCATGCAGCCAGGGATTACTGGATGATGCCGGCAATACTCAGCAAGTATCCAGATGTCCATGCAACCATTGATTTATCTGGCTCTTTAATTCAGCAGGTAGTCATGTATACAAAAGACAAGATGGATTTGAGAGAAGAAATAAGTGAGAAAATAGCAGACGGGAAAGCCCTAACAGTAGATGAAAAGTGGCTTATGCTTCAAGCTCCCGGAGGTTTCTTTGATAATACTATACCGTGGAACGGAGAGCCTGTTATGGATAAGAACGGAAATCCAATGAGGAAAACATGGGTCCGGTATAAAGAGCTAACCGACAAAAGAAATGCCCTTTTTGCTAAGTATGGGAATTTGCCTCTCGAAGAGCAGAAAGAGAAGATAACCAGTGAATTCACCGAGCAGGATTATATAGATTTAGCCGTCCTATTCAATCTGGCTTGGCTGAACCATGACTATATAATAGAACATCCAGAACTCAAGGCTCTGTATGAAAAGGTGAACTCAGGAGGCTACACGAGGGAAGATGTTAAGACCGTTTTGGAAGTCCAGAAATGGCTTCTTAGTCATGTTTTTGAAGAGTATGAAAAGGTTAACTACCTGCTTGGTAATGGGAACGTTGAGGTAACTGTGGTCCCATATGCTCATCCTATAGGGCCGATACTCAACGACCTAGGCTGGGAAGATGACTTCAAGAAGCAAGTTCAGAAGGCAAATGAGTTATACAGGAAATACCTCGGAAATGGAACGGCCACTCCAAAGGGCGGATGGGCTGCGGAATGTGCTCTCAACGATGAGACCCTTAAGATACTTGCTGAGAATGGATGGCAATGGATCATATCTGACCAACTCGTTCTTCAGAAGATGGGGGTTCCCAGCGGTATTTCGAACTATTACAAACCATGGGTTGCTGAATTCAATGGAAAAAAAATATACATCTTCCCGCGTGATCATGTGCTGAGTGATAAAGTAGGCTTCAATTATGCTGGAATGAATCAGAAACAGGCGGTCGCAGACTTCATAGGAGATTTGCTTAAAGTGCAGAAAGAAAACCGTGATGGCTCTCTTGTTTATGTTGTAGCCCTAGATGGTGAGAATCCATGGGAGAACTATCCCTATACAGGGAGTGCCTTCCTGAACATGCTCTACCAGAAGCTTGAGGAACTGCAGAAGCAGGGGCTGATCAGAACGGTAACACCCAGCGAGTACATAGAGATGTACGGTGACAAGGCAAACGTTCTAACGCCAAAAGAGATGAAATATCTTGATCTTAAGGATAACATCGATGCCCTTCTTAAAGCTACAAGCTTAAGTGAACTCTATGACCTTGTAGGAAAAACCGAAAAGCATCTCTGGCCTGAATCAAGCTGGATAGACGGAACCCTCTCAACGTGGATAGGGGAGAGACAGGAGAATTTAGGTTGGTACTGGCTCTATCTGGCGAGAAAGGATCTTTTTGAGCACAAAGCGCAGATGAGCTCCGAGAAATGGGAAGAGGTATATGAGTATCTCCTCCGTGCAGAAGGAAGTGACTGGTTCTGGTGGTACGGCAAGGATCAGGACAGTGGGTTTGATCAGGGATTTGGAAGGCTCTTCAAAGATTATCTGTATGAAATGTATAAGCTTGCGGGCTTGAAACCCCCAAGCTATCTCTATGGGGATTACTTCCCTAATGGAGAGCCATATGTCATCAGAGACTTGGTTGGTCTTAAGGAAGGAGAAACAAAGGAATGGTCAAGCCTTTCAACACAGGCTAAGGGTGTTAGACTTTACTTTGACGGGAAGGGTCTGCACTTCATTGTAAAGGGCAATATCACTCAGCTCGAAATCAGTATCTGGAATCCAAAACGCTTCATTGGAAATACTTTCACCCTACTCCAGAAAAAGCCCAGTGAGTTTTCATATTCCCATTATCCCTATAGCAAGGACAGTGTCGGACTTATGATGACAACCCATGTCGTCTACAAGGATGGAAAGGTCATGATTTACAACGCCACCAGCTATGATGACTATAAATTCATAGGAAACGGTACTTCAAAAATAACCTCAAGCGGTATCGAGATAACAGTGCCATTTAAATTCATTGAAAACCCCTCGGATATATACTTTGCAGTATCAACTATAAAGAACGGACAGCTTGATATTATCACCACTCCCATAGAGGTTAAATTGCCCACAGAGGTCAGAGGTGTTGTCATTGCAGACATAAAGGATCCTGAGGGTGATGACTATGGGCCTGGAACTTACACGTATCCAAAGGACAAAGTATTCAGCAAAGGAGACTTCGATCTCCTCCGTTTCAGAATGCTCGAGCAAACAAACTATTACGTAATGGAATTCTACTTCAAAAAGCTTGGGGACAATCCATGGAATGGTCCTAATGGCTTTAGTTTGCAGATTATAGAGGTCT
>JAMOPD010000192.1 GCA_027064745.1 Thermococcaceae archaeon | reverse complement strand
CATCCATTGTCTATGCTCCACAATTCCTTCAGCTGCATCCAAATCGTTTATTTTGCTAACCATTCTTCCCCAGCTTCCAAAGACAGGCTTCATAACCACAGGATAGCCAATTTTTTCCATTGCCTTTATTGCACTTTCTTTATCAAATGCAGCGCTCCATCTTGGCACTAGGACTTTCTTGCTAAGTTTTAGGGTTGCAAAGAGCTTATCTCCCGCCTCAAGGATTATGTTGAATGGATTAACCGTTGGGATTCCAGAGCTTTCAAAGAGCTTTGCCATATATAGGGCTTTGAAATGGCTAACGTTCCTTATTATCACGACGTCTAGATCAAAGTTTTCTGGGAATATCGTTTCCTTATCATGGAGCATAAAGACTTCGCCATATTCTTTTGCCCTATCTCTGAGCATTATCTCCTCTTTGCGCATTATCGTGTATGTTATGCCTATTTTCATCCTTTGACCTCCGAGGTAAAAATAAAGCTCTCAATGTCACTCTCCCCAGTCTTCTTCCACCTCGGGAAGTTCCTCAAGGACTATTGGATCTAAACTGACAACCTCGAGCTCTGAATGGCATACTGGACACTCAATTATCTCATGCACCTCTACACCATCGATTTTTATTTCAACTCCACAAACAGGGCATTCAACCATTCTTTCCACCTCCATCGTTTATGTTTTCAATGCGCATGACATTTGGAAGATTTAAATCTTTTTCGTAACATTTAATTTTAAATTTCTAAATTTTGTATCAAATACAACATCATTTCATGAATAAAGTTGGAAGGGTGTTAATTCTTATCTCATCAACCCAGAGCTCATCCCATTCTATGGGATCAATCTCCAGTTCTGAGATTATTCCATTTACAACATCCACAGTCATTGCATTTCCCCCCAAATCAGGTGTTAAATTGCCTTTTTTCACATAACTCTTGACAGCATTCCAAATTACCCAACCATCTAAACCCAAATAGTCCAAGAGCATGGCACCGCTCAAAACAGCCCCAATTGGATTTGCTATTCCTTTCCCAGCTATATCTGGCGCACTTCCATGTATTGGCTCAAATAAAGCTATTTCTTCTCCGTAGTTCCCTGATGGAATAACTCCAATGCTCTTTGCATGTATTGAAGCTAAGTCTGAGAGGATATCACCAAAAAGATTCTCGCTTAGTATTACTTTGTGCTGCCAGGGTTTTCTGACAAGTTCTATAGTAAAGGAATCAACGATTTTCTCATTAACTTTAATCCCTTCCCTCTCCGCCAAGCTCAAAACGATTTTTCTGAAAAATCTATCACCTCTCAAAACGTTTGCTTTGTGAACAAAAGTAATTTCTTTGAAGTTTCTCTCTTTTGCCAGCCCAAGGGCAAATCTCGCTATCTTCTCTGCTCCTCCCCTCGTTATTATCCTGAAATCTATTGCTCTCTCGTTTGTAGCTCTATAAACCCCGGAGTATAACCCTTCGCTATTTTCCCTTACTATGTAGATTTCCCTATCTCTCCAAAGGTCTGGAATAATTCTTAAATTAGCGTAAAGGTTAAGCTCCTTTCTCAAAGTTAGGATCAAGCTTTTGTAGTTTGGAACATTAAAAGGTGTTGATGTCGCCCCAAATAAAACTGCATCCATTTTCTTTATCTCTTCCAAATCCTCCTCTCTTATTGGAACACCAAACTTCTTGAATACCTCAAAGCCACCCTCAAACTCAACGAAATCTATTTTGTCCGTTACAGCTCTCATGACTTCCATTGCAGCATTTGTAACCTCAACTCCGATGCCATCTCCTTTTATCACTGCTACTCTATACACAGGTCTCCCCTCCTTTTCACATATTCAATTATCCCCCCGTTCTCAACTATCTCAAAGAGGAAGCCGCTTAAGGGCTTAAACTTCTTTACTTCGTCACCTTTTCTAACTATTCCACTTTGCCAGTCCACTTCTATCTCATCACCATCGTTCAGCCAGTCCGTGTCGCCAATTAGGAGGGGAATGCCCAAGTTGATGCAGTTGCGGTAGAATATTCTCCCAAAGGATTTCGCTATTATTCCACTAATTCCAGCGGCTTTTAATGCTAAAGCGGCTGATTCCCTTGAAGAGCCTATCCCAAAGTTTTTTCCACCTACAATAACATCTCCCTTCTTCACCTCCCTTGAGAACTCCGGTCTAACCTCTATGAATGCTATTTTTGCAAGCTCTTGCGGATCTTTTGTTAAATTATATCTCCCAGGAGTTATTGCGTCAGTTGAAATGTCATCTCCAAATCTCCATACTCTCATGCTCATAATACATCCCTCATAGGCATTGTATTCTTCCAGTATCTTTTCAATTATTTCGCCAGCCTTTTCCAAAGGCTGTTCCACACTCTCATGCTCATAGCACATCCTCCGGATTCGTTATCTCTCCATAAATTGCACTCAGGGCTGCAGTAACAGGGCTAGCAAGGTAGATTTCAGCG
>JAMOPD010000191.1 GCA_027064745.1 Thermococcaceae archaeon | reverse complement strand
CTTGGGAAGGCAGAAGAAACGCCAATCGGAGATTATGATACTGTTGTAGTTGACCCTCCAAGGAAAGGGCTGAAAGAAACAGCGGAACTCTTGGCAAAGAGTGACATTGAGAGCATTATTTATGTTTCCTGCAATCCAAAGGCTTTCAAGCTTGACTATGAGAATCACTTGAAGAAGGCTTATCAGATTGAAGATGCCCTTTTAATCGATATGTTCCCACATACGCCGCACGTTGAGGCTGTTGTTAAGCTGGTAAGAAAAGTTTAAATAGTTCAGGCTTAATTATCATAATCATGTATGAACAATTTGTGAACCGCGAGAATGAGCTTGAGGCATTGAGAAAAGCATACATCAGCAAGAGAAAGGAGCTTATAATTATTTACGGACGCAGAAGAGTGGGAAAAACAGCTCTCGTTCAAAAATCCGTGAAAAGTCTTAACCATATTTATTTTTTCGCCGAAGAAACACTTGAAGAAGAGAATCTTTTAATGTTCAGGAAATTAATCGCTGAAGCTCTTGGAAATCCTATCATAGCAAAGGCAGAACTCTCGTGGGAGGAACTTTTCGAGCTTCTTGATGGATCAGAGGTCATTGTAATAATAGACGAGTTTCCAAACCTCATTAAGTCTAACAGGGCAATAATCTCAAAGTTTCAAAAGATTTGGGACAGTTTAAAAAACCTTAAGCTTGTCCTCACAGGTTCTTCAATAAGCATCATGGAAAGCCAAGTTCTCGGATACAAAAGTCCCCTCTATGGAAGGAGAACTCTCTCAATAAAACTTGAACCCTTAAAATTCTTCCATCTGCGCGAGTTTTTCCCTGAAAAAAGCTGGGAAGAACTCGTTAGGATTTACGGCATAACAGATGGCATCCCGGCTTATATAAAGGATGTTCAGTTCAGGCTGAGCGCTGGAGAGAAGCTTGAAGAGGTATTCCAACCAAACAAACCCCTCTTTGATGAGGCAGAATTTTTGCTTAAAACAGAACTGAGAGAGCCGGCGCGCTACTTTGCAATACTTAAGGCAATAGCCTTTGGCAAGACAAAGTTCGGCGATATTGTGAGCTTTACGGGTTTACCGAGTTCGACGGTCTCCCAATATCTCAGCAACCTCCAGACCCTTCACATAGTTGAGGAGAGACATCCTGTTGGGGAATCCGAGCGGAGGAGGAACGCACGCTACTACCTCAGCGACCTCTACTTTAACTTCTGGTTCCGCTTTGTTTATCCCAACCGCTCTCAACTTCTTGAATTTGGATATATTGAGAACTTTGAGGAGAAATATAATCAGTATTTGGGCTTTGTTTTCGAAAAAGTTGCCGAGCAGTTCCTTATTTGGCTCAGCAAGAGAAAAAAACTGCCGTTTAAGTTCGCGAAGATCGGGAAGTGGTGGCGTAAGAATGAGGAAATTGATCTTGTTGCTTTGAATGAGCGAGAGAGAAAAGTCCTGTTTGTGGAGGTTAAGTGGAAAAGCCTTAGTGAGAGGGAAGCGAGGGGGATCTTGAAGGACTTGGAGTGGAAAAGTGAGCTGGTTGGTTTAGAGGGCTGGAAGAAAAGCTATGGGCTGGTCGCCAAGAAGGTTGAGGGGAAGGAAAGGTTAGAGGCTGAAGGCTGGCTGGTCTGGGATCTGAGGGACTTCGAAAGGCTTATCGGTGGAAGAGTAGAAGGTTGAGGTTCGCGAGGTCGAACTGCCCGTCAAGGGAAAGTACTTCGAGAAGCGCAACTTCGCAGTTATGAGCTTCATAATGCGCGGAGAATTCGAGAAGGCGGAGGAGCTTTTGAAGAAGCTGGCATAATCGCAAGGGTAAGGGTTATATTCTAAAACCAACAACTTAAGTTAGGTGAGCACATGGAAACCGTGAAAATTGAAGTCCCACGCGAGCTGGAGGAGGAAGTGAAAAGATGCATAAGGTCTCTCCAGAAAAAGAAAAAAATCATTAAGGAAACTTTTGGAATTTTAAAAACTGAGAAATCTGTTGTTGAGCTTAAGGTGGAGCTTTATGATGAGATTTATGGTTGGTTCAACACTGATAGTCGAACACCTCAAGGGTAACAAATCTGCCAGAGATCTCATTGAAATGCTTATAGATTCAGACGCTAATGCATACATAAACAGCGTAGTTGCCTCGGAGGTTCTCTTTATTTACATAAAGCTAACAACTGAAAGAAGCTATCTCACTTTAAAAAAGAATCCACAGCTGGTAAAGGCACTTGACAAAAGACCTGTTTATAATTTGCTTAGAATGTTCAAATTCGTCGATACGAATGAATTTATATTTTCTGTAGCTGAGCGATTAATTGACAAATATGGTTTACTTCCAAATGATGCTCTTATTCTTGCTACAGCACTCTTTTATGGGTTTGATTACCTGATAACATTTGATTCGGATTTTTTAGAACCCTGCAAAGCTGAAGGTGTAAAGGTCATTTCTTCAAAGGAAAAGCTTGAA
>JAMOPD010000190.1 GCA_027064745.1 Thermococcaceae archaeon | reverse complement strand
CTCTTTGACGATCTCCCATGCTGCAGAAATTATATCGTACACGATTCCCCTTTTCACGGCAATTTCGGTATCGTCTCCCAAGTTTATCACGAGCGGAGATTTACCCTTCAATTTTAGAGCTTGCTGGACTATTTCTTTAGGAGACATCTTTCTTTTGTTAACAACCTCGTCTATGAAGGTCTTGTCCACGTACTCACTCAGGAAAAGCTTGGCTTTCGCTCTGGTTGTGTCTTTCGCACCTAAGGTTGCCATAACGCCATCTGCAACACTGATAAACTTTTCCAGTGGATCGTCTGTTAAGTCATCAATTCTAAGGGATCTCCTTCCTACTTCAAGCTTAACATTTTCACCCTTTAACTGCTTTAGAAACACCATACACGCGACATCCATGTACATTGAGTAAGTAGT
This sequence comes from Thermococcaceae archaeon, assembly GCA_027064745.1. GTDB lineage: Archaea > Methanobacteriota_B > Thermococci > Thermococcales > Thermococcaceae > Thermococcus. The sequence goes on along the minus strand of JAMOPD010000190.1, from coordinate 2,044 downwards.
TCTGTCAAGCCTTGCCATGTCTAAAACAACCGAAGACAGAACGTCCGCACTGATTTCAATGTTCTTAGAGCTAATGACGTAATTTTCATTGTAGAATGGTGTATAATCGACTCCAGTGTGGTCGAATATGATAATCGCATAGTTCTTAACGAGTTCATCGACTAAAGCCTTAACAAGTCTTGATTTTCCCATTCCTGTAGCTCCAAAAACTCCGATATGGCATCTGGCGTAATATGCGTTTAGAGGGAGCTTCAGCCCGCTGTACTTCTGCTCTCCAACGCAGATCTCCTCCTGAACGGTTTTCCTTATCGCCTCTTCGATTTTGTTCAGTATCGACGCTCCTTTAGTCATCACGTATACCTTCGAATTCGGATGTGGAGCAATTCTACAATTTTCGATCTTCTTGTTATCGGGATCAATTACGGAACATAGAGAAACGTAAACATTGGTGTAGCTCATTTCAGGGTAAGCCTGACTCCAATACTCGTGATATTCAACGTACGGTGTTCTGACGTTGCCTCTTAGAATAGGATCCAACCTCTTAATCCCTCTAAGAACACCTATGAACAGTTTTCCCGCATACTTATCATCCTCTATAACGGCAAGCTGTTGCTCTTCGACCACATCTTCAACATCTTTCCTCAACTGGACGGGGGCATACGATGGCGTAGAACCTCCGAGAACAATTCCAACCTCCTTCAGCTCAGAAACGATGTCTCTCATCAAAATCTTAAGGATAAAAACGCATGATAAAGATTTTGTCAATTGCCGAGCGTACAAAACTACACACTCAAATCCGAAGAACTCTCATAAGTCTAATTTTTGGACTACAAGCAATCGTCCTCCCAAGCTTAGCATGTCTATTTTCCATCTTAATAGCCCTCTTTCTACGGATTATCTCTTTCTCCAAATTGCATCGACTACGCGATTCGAATAAATTATTATCTTGGAGGGTAAGTTGAGCGAGTATGATCGTTCACTTTACCATTAACTTCGTAGCATCGGAGTCGAGATACTTCTGGATGTATTCGGGTGCATACGTTAGGGGCTTTCTCTACTGGGTTTTAAGGAGGATAAACAGGATTTTAGCTGAAGAGTTGCACTCAAACAAGGGATTAGCTCCTTTCGCAACATCACCCGTTTTTAAAGGTGAGGACTACTGTGTAGGGAAGATTGTAGAGGGCGAAAAATACTCGTTCACACTTACAACTTTTGTCGAAGAGATCGGAGAAGCTCTAAAAGAGTACCTAACGAGCGTCGATCGAATATTCTTTGCTGGCATGCTGAACGAGTTGGAAAAAGTAGAAGTTAGATACGTTGATGAGTTTAAGGGTGAGGAGGTTAGAAAATTCAAAATAAAGTTTCTAACACCATGTTACTTTAGAATACCGAATTTGGGTTACAGATTCGTCCCTTTACCCATCCCACAACTCTTATTCAGAAGTTTGGCGAGACTTTACGAAGCTTACGTCTCAAGCTTACCGAAGGAGTATAGAGAATGGCTCGATGGGTGGGGTATTGCGGTATCTGGTTGCAACATCAAGACGGAGAAAATTTTGTTGAAGAGGGGATTGTGGTCTGCAGGGTTTGTAGGTGATGTTAGCTTTTCAATACCGAACGACACTTACAATGAAGAGTTTGCGAGGATAACATCGAAATTACTTAGATTTGGAGAGTATTCGAACGTTGGGGGTGGAAGAACTTCGGGCTTGGGAATGATAAGAGTTTTAAGAGTTGAAAAGAGGTAATTCCGATGGTAATTCTTCAGGTATTGGGCGATCCGAGGGGATACAAATCTGCGAGGTACATTATAGACGGAAAAGAGTACGAGAAGAAGTTTTTAGCCTCGGCAATTCGTGAGTGGTTGGGTGAGGGGAGGATAGTCTTTCTCGTTCCAGACAGTTTGATCACGAGAATAGAGAGCGACATTGACGAGGCTTTCAAGCTGTTGAAGGATAAGGAGAGGTTTAAAAAGAGGATAGAGGAATTGTTGAACGGCGTTGAAGCGGACATACTGATAATTCCTTCAGTTGGAACGTATTCA
>JAMOPD010000189.1 GCA_027064745.1 Thermococcaceae archaeon | reverse complement strand
GGTATTATCCCCTGTAACCTCCCAGTAGTAATAGAGGCCCTGGAGGGTGATTATATGGCCGTTCAAAACGAGCTCTTTTGGATAGTAGTTGTATTCGAGATACCACGGGCCGTACTTCGTTTTAACGACAAAGCCATTTCTGGATAGAGGAAGGCTGAAAGAGTTCAAAAATGCCTCAGCCAACTTCAGATAACCTTCATCACCCGTCAGGTTGTAAGCTTTGGCGTAAAGTCCTGCCGCAACACCTTGAGCGTAGCCCGAGACCCACAGGACACTGGCGTTCTGAAACTGGAAGTAATTCTTGAAGAGGGCGTATGTCTTATTGCCATATTCACCATACTGAACATAACCCCGAAGCTCATTGAGGATTTCAAGCATCTCTCTGTAGTTTCTCTTCTCATAGTATATGTGGGCCCAGTGAAGCGCCGCCACAAAATACAGGTTAAACCCCCTCGCCCGGTAATAGACAAATGGGAGTTCACTGTGTATTGGGCCGTTTTCCACCCGGATGGTGCCATAATATGGTGAAGTGTTGCCAAAAACCAGTGTAAGGTCTTTTCTGCCGGGCTTCCTGTAAGTGGAGTAGTAGAAATTGTTTGCCCTTAGGTTCATCAGAAGGATATTCATCTCCACCCTGTTCAGTTTCCTCTCCTTTGCCAGAGTTCCAAAACTTCTGACGACATAACCTAAATCCCTGTAAATCTGCAGATAGCTGAGATTCCCTGTTTTTTCCCAGAGGGCAAAGTAATAATCCCTCAGCTCCCTGTTTTTTGTAAGTTCATTAGTTAATTTTTTTGAGTAGTTCTCTCCCAGTTCTGCCGCATCTCTGAGAAGGATATCTTCACTATTCACGAAGATATCTTCTGACCTAAGCCTACCTGATCTCTTTCCATCCATCTTCAAGAGGAATCTACCCGGAACATGCTGGGGCTCCAGAGTGATTACGTACCTCCCGGGGGAATAGACGACATATTCAACCACACCGTTGAAGGGAAACTCCATCCCATTCCAGTTCCTCGCTCTGCCTTTAAGTGTAAAATTTATCGTGATCCCCTTCTCAAACTCTTCCGGCCTGTACTCAGATTTCAGCATAAGATATGGCCTCTCAAACGCCTTTATCCTCACCCCCAGGGCATCTAAATGAAAAGTCGCGATTTCAAAAGCAGCATTCTTTTCTTCGATTATGATGTAGATTTCAAGAGTCTCCTTCTCTTCACTTGTAAAATTTGATGATGAGGAGCTTTTATTAGATATTCTAGTTACACAACCAGCAGCAAAGATAACAAGAAGAACAAGAATCATGGTTGTTATCTGTCTTTTCATACCACTCCCCACAGAAAAATAAGAAATGAAAATATAAGGTTTTCTAAAGATTGCTGGGATTTCTTCTTCCATGTCCTCTCACAGTAGTGGCAACTCTCCTCCAACACATGTCATAGAAATAGAAAATAGGTTCCCTAAAGATTGGCAAGTATCTCTTCTCCTTCCATAGTCCTTTCACAGTAGTAACAACGAACCTTTAGAGGCTCCTTTGAGATAACGTAGAACTTTGGTGTTGTGTATTCATGATTGCTAATACAATTTGGATTTCCGCATTTCAGTATTCCTACAATTTTTTCCGGAATTTCAACGTTAAATTTCTCTGTAACCCTATAATCCCTGACTATATTGACAGTGGCACTCGGAGCTATCAGTGCAATTTTATTCACTTCCTCCTCGCTTAGGAACTTTCCTTCAATTTTTACTATGTCTTTCTTTCCAAGCTTCTTGCTGTGGACATTCGCCGCTAATAAAAGTGCTCCCCCGTTCAGCTTATCGAGTTTGAGGATTTGGATTACTTTGAGACCCTTCCCTGCGGGAATGTGGTCTATCACTGTTCCCTCCTTAATGGCTGTCACTTTTAACTCGCTCATTCCACCACCCCCAGAATATCAGCCCTTGCCTCCGCAAGCACCGCTCTCACTCTCGTTCGAGCGTCCTTAACGGATGGCAGAAGGTTAAGAATCTCTTCAATAGGCCTTCCAATAATCACATCCCGGTTATTTTCCAACTCCAATGGAAGCTCTTTCCTTTCAAATGCTCTACCATTTACAATGTCTACGGGAGACATAAAATGATCAGAGCCACATAAACGGCTGAAGCCCCTGGGAATCTCTTCAAATACCAAATTCTTTCTTGGGTTCATTTTACCACCCCCAATGTAAGACCAAGAAGCGCCATTCTAACAGGAATTCCTGAAAATACCTGCTTGAAGTAAATCGAATTCTTTCTTGGGTTCATTTTACCACCCCCAATGTAAGACCAAGAAGCGCCATTCTAACAGGAATTCCTGAAAATACCTGCTTGAAGTAAATCGAATTCTTTCTTGGGTTCATTTTACCACCCCCAATGTAAGACCAAGAAGCGCCATTCTAACAGGAATTCCTGAAAATACCTGCTTGAAGTAAATCGAATTCTTTCTTGGGTTCAT
>JAMOPD010000188.1 GCA_027064745.1 Thermococcaceae archaeon | reverse complement strand
AGTATTTGGGCTATGCCTTCCTCAATCATTTGGAAGTAAATTCTCCTTGATGCAGGTCCAATAAACGTTCTAACACTGACTTCTTCACCTTTAAGAATCTCCGCTACCCTTCTAAAGTGTTCAATTCTCCCGTTTGTGCATGAACCTATGAAGACTTGGTCAATTTTTTGAGTAACCACTTCAGCTCTTTCAACGTTGCTTGGATGATGCGGCAGAGCCACTAAGGGCTCAACTTCACCAAGCTCTATTGTGATTTCTCTCAGATAATTTCCATCGCCTTCAAAGCTTCCATTGTCTAAAAGAGCAGTTTTTGCATTTGTTTCAACGCTGAAATTTGCTATCGTCATTTTTTCATCAATTGAAAAGTCAAGATTTCCAAAGAACTCTAAGGCTTTATAATTCATGTCAAAGTCTCCCAGTAAGTCAATTAAGCGTAGCATCAAATCAATCGCCATTACATTTTTGCTTAGCCTTCCTTCAAGGTTCACTCTAACGCTTTCTGGGACTTTAAGCCAAGTTTTACCCAAGCCTAACGCTATAGCTGTGTCAGTTGCTCCCATTCCTACAGCAAAGACCCCAAATGCTCCTAAGGTTGGTGTATGAGAATCAGCTCCAATGATTATTTTTGCTCCATCCAAAAGTCCTTCTTCTGGAACAACTTGGTGTGATATCCCATAACCCTCAAAGATTTTAATCCCCTGCTCTCTTGCAAATTCTCTAATCTCTCTTTGGAGATTTGCCACTTTAACGGTTGGTGCTGGATAAACATGGTCAAAGAATATGAAAACCCTCTCTGGATTCCTCACTCGTGTAAAAATCCTTCTAAATGCTTCTATGATTAGGGGCATTGTTCCATCGTGGGCATAAATTAAATCAACATTCCTGATTACTGCTTCTCCTGTTTTTGCCCTTAGAATTTCTTCAATAATCGTCATCTTAAGAACCTCCTTGCCTCTTCAAGAAGCCTCTCTGGTGTAAAAACTTCTTGAGAGCTTTTTACAATGCCAAGTAATCTCTCAGCGATTCCCTCGTCTCTAATTCCCATTCCTTCCAAGTAAAAGCGTATTGAATCCTTTCCTGCATATTTGTCTAAATAGATGGTCCTCTTCCGTCCAAAAACTTCTGCTGGTAAGAATTCGTAAAAGCTTGGGTCTTTTATCACAGCTGAAACGTGTAAGCCAGCCTTGTGAACAAATGCATTTTCTCCAACTATTGGATAGTGTCTTTGGGTTTTTATTCCCGTTATCTGTTCTATCAGTTTGCTCAGTCCATAGAGGTTCTCTAATTTGTATTTTCTAATCCCATAATGATAAGTTAAGAGAGTTGAAATTTGAGCTAGATCAACTATTCCGACTCTTTCTCCTATGCCATTTATAGTTGCATCCACTAATATTGCTCCAGCTTCAATTCCCATTATTGCGTTTGCTAAAGCCAAGCCCAAATCATTGTGACAGTGCACATTGGTTGGAATGCCAAAGCTTACAACCCTTTTAGTTAGCTCGTAGAAATACAATGGATGTGCTGATCCAGTTGTGTCTGCTATGCTTACTCTATCGACTTTAAGCTCTCTTGCAAGGTTTAAAGCCATTTCAAGGTTTTCCCATTCTGTTCTTGTAGTGTCTTCAGGAGTAAAGCGCACTTTTAATCCATGATCCTTGGCGTATAGTATGGCATTTTCAACTCTTTCCAAAGCTCTTTCAAGGGTTATGCTGAATCTCCTTTGAAGGCAGGCATTTGAGAAGCAGAAGAAGATGCCGATCCAATCCACGTTTAGATTCAAAATTAAATCGATGTCTTTTCTTAATGCTCTTGAGTGTGCCAAGAGGTTTGCCCTTAAACCTTGCTCTGAAATCAGCCTTATTCCTTCCAAGACATCTTCACTTACCGCTGGATGCCCCACTTCTATAAAATCAACACCAAAATCATCCAAAGCCACCGCTAGCCCTAATCTCTGCTCTGGACTAAAGTTAACCCCTGGTGATTGTTCCCCTTCCCTTAGAGTTGAGTCCAGTATCTGTATTTGAGTTCTCCTTAATAGGCACCACCGGATAGGAGTTTGAAAAGAGGTATATAAATCTTTCGGTAAATTCGACTATTTCCCGAAAAGTTTTTTTTAAATTTCATTAAATACAAATTATATTTCGATTTTTACCAATTTATTTCAAAAAAATTTCTGTACATTTCAGTGTGGCATGTCACGATGCAAGAAAAATTTGACAAATGCAAAGATGAGAAAATATAGTCTTCGATTAACTTCCTCGAGAAGTGCCTCAATAATGTTCTAAGAATTTTGTATTCATTAGATGACTATTTGGTTGGACTGAGTACTGCTGAAGTATATAAATTACGTTCATCTAAGTATTGTTTGTCCAAGCATAATGAACACTTAGGAAAAATCTTAAAATCTTCCAGTCACAATAAGTAGATGAGCAGGTGAAAAATATGCGGAAAAAGAACTTTGTAGGAGGAATACTTATA
>JAMOPD010000187.1 GCA_027064745.1 Thermococcaceae archaeon | reverse complement strand
CAGTATCTTGCCCTTAACGCTTTCTTGTCAATCTTACCGCTGCCCACGTATGGAAGTTCCTCCACAAACTCTATTTTCCGAGGAAGCTTGAATGAAGCCATCTTATCCCGACAAAACTCTTTTATTTCATTGGCTAATTCTTCTGAAGCTTTTTCCCCTGGCTTTAGTACAATTACCGCTGTAACTCGCTCGTTATATACAGGATCAGGCGTGCCGATCACGGCGCATTGAGCAACTTTTGGGTGAGACAAAATCACATTTTCAACCTCTGCAGGATAAACCAGCTCTCCACCTGTATTTATGATGTCCTTGGCGCGGTCAGCAACATATACTCTTCCATCTTCATCTTTGTAACCTATATCTTCAGCGGTGAACCACTCACCCTTAATGAGACTATTCCTTGTTTTCTCTGGATTCTTGTAATAGCCTTCGTGTACACTTATTCCCCTTATGCAAAGGAGGCCCCACTTATTCGGAGGGAGCTCTTTCCCGTCTCTGTCCATTATTTTCACTTCATTCCCAGTGGCAGGAAAACCAGATGTTCTCTCGTATTTCAGCACCTCTTCAGTAGTTGCCCAGGCAAAGAAAGCTTCAGTGCAAGAATATAGATCAATGAGTTCAGCATTGGGAAAACACCTATGAACCGACTCTCTCATAGGCATAAGCCACGCCGACCCACTAGAAAACCAGAATTTTACGCACGAGGTGTCGTATTTGTCTATATCAGGATAGCCACATATCATTGCTCCTATGGAGGGTATAGCCATTACTGTGTTTATTTTCTCTTTTTGTAAGATCTCAAAAAATTCCCTAACATCTGGTGGACTACCCGGTATCCATCTGGTTCCTCCAGATGCTAATACCGGCCTGGTGGTTACATTTCCTCCCCAGTGATAATTGGGGTATGGTGCCCATACCCTACTTTCGTGAGTTAAATGGAGTGCCTGGATCATTCCAAACTCCCATCCCAGACCAGATGACTGGGTGCGCAAAGATCCAGAAGGGGTTCCCGTTGTTCCAGATGTATAACACAAACTATCCCAGTCGTTATCCCTCACCTCCACTTCAGGATCTCTATCCGAGGCCTCAGATAGAAGTGCCTCATAATTTCTCATACCTTCTACATCTCTATCTCCAAACACTATGTAATGTTTGACATTTTTAAGGTCTGTTTTAATGGACTCGAGTCTGTCAACAAACGCTGGGCTCACAAAAAGCACCATAGCGTCTGAATGATTGATCACATACTCGGCTTCTTTACCCGTATATCGAGCATTTACGCCTGTCCAGACAACTCCAATCTTTGAACAGGCGTACCAGATTTCCACATGTTCCAGGCGATCCTCTGTCCAGTAAGCAACAATGTCTCCTTTCTTTACTCCGAGGCCGGTGAGAGCATTGGCCAATCTGTTTGATCTAAGCCACAATTCCTCGTAGGTCTCTTTTTTGTAGCCGTGCTTTACATCAACCAGCGCAACTTTTTTAGGGAAACGGAGCACACTGGCTCTCAATGCTTCATGTTGAGTAAGGTATCTAAGTCCTGTCCCGTCCACTACTGTGGAAGTTGTTAAGTTCACCTCTCGCATCTCTACCCCTCCTCTCTCTCAAATTTGATGTATCGGCATTGGCACTGCATGTTGCAGGCCAATGCCGAGCCAAGCCACTACTCTCCTTTTATATTTTCTTCACCTGAATAAGCTTGCCCTCTTTTGCATCTTCGGCCACTTTGTTGCGAACGACATACCTTTGTTTCTTTCCCGTCGCAGTGTAAGGTAATTCTTCGACAAAGGTGTAAAGTCTGGGTCTTGCATAATCATCCACCATCGGATGGGCTTTCATATGCGCATCCAGCTCTTCAGGCGTAACATTCGCACCTTTATTTAAGATGACATATGCCGTGACCAGTTGTCCCCATTTCTCATCAGGGCAACCTACCACAATGGCATCTTGAACTGCCGGGTGTTCAATGAGTGCTGCCTCTAACCCCTCCGGGTAAATGTTTTCACCGCCGCTCAGAATCATATCTCCACCACGGCCGTGAAGGTGGTTATAGCCATCCTCATCCCATGTTGCGTTGTCACCGGTATAAAACCAACCATCTATGAAAGCAGACTGGGTTTGTTCAGGATTGTTGTGATAATATCCTGGGAAATGGATATTTTTAACGATGAGTTCTCCTATCGTTTTACCATCTTTTGGAACCAGTTCATCAGGCCTTGCTTTCCTGTCTGGATAGATTTTCACAATCCTCAGCAGGTTACCAGGAAGAGGGCAGCCGTTTTTCGCTGTTGCGTCACCCTCCCATTTCTCTACCGGATCCCATGGAGACAGCTGATGACAATAAAGAGCCTCTGTTGTGCCATCACCGTTAAACACATCCACCTTTAACACATCCCTTAAACCACGATAGGTTTCACGAGTAATGGGTGCCCCCATAAGCATACAACCCCTCAGGCTACTCACGTCTTTGTCATACCCTTTTCTAACAGCATC
>JAMOPD010000186.1 GCA_027064745.1 Thermococcaceae archaeon | reverse complement strand
ATGGAAAGCCTTACTGGAATGACATGGGAGTTCCAATACCTGATGAGGGGGAGAACCACAGCGGCAAGTGGCGGAGGGGGAAGAAAGATGAGGAAGGCAATGAAATTCCGCCGAGTCATAAAAATGCCCGCTTCACAGTCAGCCTTGAAGTGTTCCCAAATGTTGACCTCGAAGCTCTGAATGCTTCATGTGGAGTCAAAATTGGAGGAATGATCTTCGGAGGCCGCGATAAAGATACGTGGCCGCCTGTTAGAGAGGCCTTTAACTGGAAGCATGGAATTGTTACTATGGGAGCAGCACTTGAATCCGAGACCACAGCTGCAACGCTTGGTAAAGAGGGTGTCAGAGCCTTCAATCCTATGGCCATACTCGACTTTATGAGCGTCCATCTGGGAGAATACATTGATAACTACCTTAAATTTGCTGAAAAACTCACTGAAGAGCCAAAAATCTTTGCGGTCAATTACTTCCTCCGCGATGAAAACGGCAAGTGGCTCAACCACAAACTTGACAAGGCTGTCTGGCTGAAGTGGATGGAGCTCCGTGTCCACGGTGATGTCGATGCAATAGAGACTCCAATAGGTTATATCCCAAGATATGAAGATTTAGCCAAGCTCTTCAGGGAAGTTCTCAACAAAGACTACACAAAGGAAGACTATGAGAAGCAGTTCAGGATAAGAGTTCCTGAGCTTCTGGCAAAGATAGAGCGCATTGAGAAAATTTACCACGAGCAGGTTAAGGAAGTCCCTGAGGAGTTCTATAGAATTCTTGAGGAAGAAAGACGAAGATTGATGGATGCAAGGAGCAAATACGGAGATTACATAAGTCCTTTTCAGCTTGAAGAGTAATCCCCTACATTTTTCCTTAATTCCATTAAATGCCAGATACTGCCAGGACAAGTTAATAGCCCTATACCGGATTTATTATCGGGTGTTCTCACAGGTTATCCTGACAGTATGAAATGCCATTCCAAAACTCTTTTAATGTTCAGATTCGACATATCACCCAAGGTGAAAACATGAGCAGGGATGTTAAAGTTTTAATCAGGGGAAAGCTTCCCCAGCCAATTAAAGATCTTGCTGAGATGGCCTACAATTACTGGTGGAGTTGGAACAGGCGTGCCACAAAGCTCTGGGAACGTATAGACCCTGAACACTGGGCCGAATTCAAGAACCCTGTAAAACTTCTCCTCGATACTCCTAAAGAACGGCTGGAAGAACTTGTCAGAGATGATGACTTCATGAATCTCTATGAGCTTGTCTGGGAGCAGTTCAAGGCATATATGAACCCTGAAAGCACGTGGTTTTCAACCAACTATCCAAAATGGGACAAGCCAATTGTTTATTTATGCATGGAGTATGGGATAAGCAAAAGCCTTCCTATTTACTCTGGCGGTCTAGGGATTCTGGCGGGAGATCATGTTAAAACAGCCAGTGATTTGGGTTTGCCTTTTATTGCTGTGGGTCTCCTCTACAAGCATGGCTATTTCAAGCAGGAGATAGATCAGAATGGTAGGCAGATTGAGGTTTTTCCTGAGCACAGGCCTGAGGAAATGCCAATTACCCCTGTGAAGAATGAGGCAGGCGAACTACTCCTTATAGAAGTTCCCATTGAGGACAGGATTGTCTATGCTCGTGTGTTTGAAGTTAAAGTTGGGAGGGTTAAGCTTTATCTCCTTGACACAGATGTCAAAGCCAACGGTCCTGACGATAGAGGAATATGCGACTATCTCTACAATGCTGAAATAGACAAGAGGATCAAGCAGGAAATACTCCTTGGAATCGGAGGAATGAGGCTCCTAAAAGAGCTTGGTATAGAGCCTAGTGTTATACATCTCAACGAAGGACATCCAGCTTTTGCCAGCTTCCAGAGGATAGCATGGTATATGGAGAAGGGCTTAACTTTCCTTGAGGCACTAAGCATAGTGCGCGGAACGACCGTCTTCACAACACATACCCCTGTTCCAGCAGGGCACGACAGATTTCCTGTGATAGAGGTTGAGAAGCGACTGAAAAAATTCTTTGAAAATCTACCGAAGGATGAGTTCCTAAATCTTGGAACGGAAGGAGACCAAATCAACATGACTCTTCTCGCAATAAGAACAGCAAGTTATGTGAATGCCGTCAGTAAACTTCACGCTGAAGTCACGAAGAGGATGTGGCAAAAAATCTGGGAAGGTGTTCCTCTGGATGAAATTCCAATTGATGGCATAACAAATGGTGTTCATACAAAGACTTGGCTCCACAACGAGATTAAGAAACTCTTCGATAGATATATTGGCAGGATATGGAGGGAATATGCAAATATTGAGGGCATCTGGTATGGAATCGAGAGAATTCCAGACGAAGAGCTATGGGAAGCTCATCTTGCAGCCAAGAAGGAGCTGATAGAACTTCTTAGAAGAAAGATAATGTGCAGAAATGAGAGGCTTGGTATAGACGAAACTCTGCCAGATATAGATGAAAACGCCCTTGTTATAGGTTTTGCAAGAAGATTTGCCAC
>JAMOPD010000185.1 GCA_027064745.1 Thermococcaceae archaeon | reverse complement strand
TTTAGAACTCCCAGACGAGGCGTGGATTCTTCCAAAAGGCTTCGGGTGTCGCAAGCTCTTCTGGCCTGTACTTCTTCCACAATCCGTTAAATCCCCTGAACGTAGGAACACCGCTCTCGGCGCTTATTCCAGCACCTGTAAAAGCAATCGCAAACCTTGAGCGGACCAGCAGTTTGGCTGCTTCCTCTATCATGTTCACACCTACTCGGCCATCCTTAAAAATCCTGCCCAAGGTTGAGATGCTCCCTGTATTCCACCGAAGAATCTTTGAAATACACTCCATGTTTCCGTGGGAGGGTTTAAATTGTATCTGGACGCTAATGAACAATTTCATACATCTCTGCTAATGCGGTAAGGTTTATATCCTATCACTGTAAAACTGTTCATGAGGTGATTTGGATGTATGAAGAATACAAAAACAAGGTTCTGAACTTTATTGAGGAACACGAAAAATGGAGGAGCTCTACTATAAACCTGATTGCAAGTGAGAACGTAACTTCTCCGACCGTAACAAGGGCCGTGGCAAGCGGTTTTATGCATAAATACGCCGAAGGCTGGCCGAAGCAGCGCTACTACCAAGGCTGCAAGTACGTTGATGAAGTTGAGCTTATCGGTATTGACCTCTTCTGCAAGCTCTTCAAAAGTGATTTTGCTGACTTAAGACCAATTTCTGGAACAAATGCCAACCAAGCAGCTTTCTTCGGTCTTACTCAGCCGGGAGACAAGGCAATTGTTCTTCACACATCCCATGGTGGGCATATCAGCCACATGCCCTTCGGTGCTGCAGGAATGCGTGGTTTGGAGGTTTTTACATGGCCGTTTGATAATGAGGCTTTTAACATCGATGTCGACAAAGCTGCCCAGCTCATAAGAGAGAAGGAACCAAAGATTGTTGTCTTCGGCGGCTCACTCTTCCCATTCCCACACCCGGTTAAGGAGCTCGCTCCAGTGGCTAAGGAAGTTGGAGCATATGTTATGTATGACGCCGCCCACGTTCTCGGCCTCATCGCCGGAGGTCAGTTCCAAGACCCGCTCAGGGAGGGAGCAGACCTCATAACATCATCGACCCACAAGACTTTCCCCGGACCGCAGGGTGGTGTAATTCTCTACAAGAACTTCGGTGATGACGTTGCCAAGCTCCAGTGGGCAATCTTCCCAGGTGTGCTGAGCAACCACCACCTCCACCACATGGCAGCAAAGGCATTAACCGCCGCCGAGATGCTCGAATTCGGTGAGCGCTACGCTGCCCAGATCGTCAAGAATGCCAAAGCTTTAGCTGAGGCTATGGCTGAGGAGGGATTCAAAGTTATCGGCGAAGATCAAGGTTATACCAAGAGCCACCAAGTTGTAGTTGATGTTAGCGAGCTTCATGAAGCTGGCGGCGGATGGGCAGCTCCTCTGTTAGAAGAGGCAGGAATAATCCTCAATAAGAACCTCCTCCCATGGGACCCGCTTGAGAAGGTCAACACTCCAAGTGGATTGAGAATTGGTGTTCAGGAGATGACGAGAGTTGGAATGATGGAGGACGACATGAAGGAAATAGCCCACTTCATGAAGCGCGTTCTGATTGACAAAGAAGATCCGAAGAAGGTTGAGAAAGACGTCTATTACTTCAGGAGACAGTTCCAGAAGGTTTACTACTCCTTCGACTACGGCCTGCCAATGAAAGAGTGATTTCTATTTTCATTTTTCTTCCTTTTGTTACAAATTCCCGTATGGGAGATGCACTATTCTCACCGAGATTATAATTTTCGCTGTTGGAGGAATACTCCTGCATGAGAAGATGCTTGGAAGAGAACATGAAACTTTTCCTGAAAGCTGCACTTTAAAAATACCTCAAACACCACCAGACCATGAAGGGGAAAAATGCTTGGTCACTCAATACACTACTCAATATCTGCTGGATACATAATGTCCGGAGGAAAAGTCAGCGCAGCGATAAGAGATAACACCGGTCTGAACTATTCATTTGTTCTTGCTGTATATGCCAATGAAAGTGAATGGAAATTAATCGATACTGCTTACGGGAGGAACCCAAGTTTAAATCTCCCCAACCAAGTTGGCAGACCATATATTCTGGTTCTCTACGCCGTTGATCCTACGAGTTGTGAGGTAGTGGATTTTGCAGTTTCTGGAGTTTATACAACAGGCACCCATTTCAGCGCTGAGATGAAACTGGACAAAAAAGATACCATGTTGGGGAGAAGGCTGAGCTTACTATAACCAATACGGGCGATGTTCCCTTTATGACAGGCTACCCCTGCAGGCTCTACCGCTGGGAGAATGGAGAGTGGAAGAAAGTAAAGACAGGCATTGTTTTCATTATGATAGGTATAGAGGTTCTTCCTGGAGAGAACTGGAGTCAAGAGATCCATCTAGTTAAGGAAAAAGAAAGCCCATCCAGCGAAGCTATTGGAGATCCTGCAAACTTGGAACCGCTCCCACCGGGGAGATACAAGATTGTAAAGGAGGTTTCTCCTTTTGTTTCTGGCTTAAAAAGAAAATTAACT
>JAMOPD010000184.1 GCA_027064745.1 Thermococcaceae archaeon | reverse complement strand
AGGTGGTTATTGCAGTCTAAAATTGACCCGTTTAAGAGGGAAATGGCAGTGCAAAATTGACCCACCCGATAGTGGCCTCTGGTAACATAGAGTGGAATAAGGAGTTACCGGAGGAGAAAGGAGAATGCTAGAAGTGGGTCAATATGAATACATTAGGTTAGCACATAGGGTTTACGGGAAAAGTATAAGGGAGATAGCCAGAGAGACAGGTCATTCGAGAAACACGGTGAGAAAAGCATTAAAAGGAGAATACAAGGGTTACAGCAAGAGAAAAAGACAGCCCTATCCTGTACTTGGGCCATATCTGGGTATTATTGATGCCTGGCTTAAAGAGGATCAGCAAAGGCCTAAAAAGCAACGCCACACGGCTAGAAGAATATATGAAAGATTACGCTCGGAGCATGGATTTCAGGGAAGCGAAAGGACAGTAAGTGATTATGTACGAAAGGCGAAGTTGGAGTTTGGGATAGGTGGGACTGATGTGTATATCCCGCTGGAGCCGGAACTTGGGAAAGAAGGGGAGGTAGACTGGGGAAGGTGTTATGCGATTTTGAAGGGCGAATATACAAGGCTCAGGTTATTTGCGATGCGTTCAAAGGGCAGTGGGAAACATTTTGTACAGTGTTTTCCATGTGAACGTCAGCAGGCCCTTTTCGAAGGCCATATTCGTGCTTTTGAGTTTTTCGGCGGTGTATTCCCCGTGATGATTTATGACAATATGAGTACTGTAGTAGAAGAAGTCTACCGTGGGAAAAACAGGAAACTTCGGGAGAATTTTTTGAAGTTTCAAGCCTATTACAATTTTTCTTCTCGGTTTTGCAATCCTGGATGTGCTCACGAGAAAGGTGGAGTTGAAGGGTTAGTGGGGTATAGCCGACGTAATTACATGGTACCGATTCCTGAAGCAGATAGCCTTGAAGATCTCAACAAATACCTGCTTGAGCGGTGCTATAGCTATGGGGAGAGGAGGCTTTCAGGGAGAGAAAAGACAGTAAATGAGCTCTATGATGAAGAGAAGAGTTATCTTTTGAAGCTTCCCGAAACTCCGTTCAGCAATATAGAGACCTACCGCGGGAAGGCAGATAAATATTCCACTGTGTTGGTGGATAGAAACCGTTATTCGGTTCCTACCAGGTATGTGGGTTTGCAACTCGACATAGTGGCAACTGTGGAGAGGGTGGAAATATTTTACAGGAGAGAGAAAATTGCATACCACGAGAGAGTATATGGAAGTAACAAATGGCAATTAAATCCGTTTCATTATTTAGAGCTTATTTTAAGACGTCCGCAGGCTTTTGATTCAGCTCGGCCGCTAAAAGAATGGAGAAAGAGCTGGCCAGATAGTTTGGAGAAACTTTTAAAGCATTTTCGAGATAAAGATGGATTCAGTAAAGGAACGAAGGAGTTTATATCTGTTCTTCTACTATTTGAGAAATACGATAAAGAGAGTGTGGAAGCAGCGGTGGAAGAAGCCGTAAAGGCAGGGGTAAGTGGGAGTGATGCTATAGAACATATGCTGATGAATATATCGGATCCAGGAGGATCTAAAGACGTTGTTCCCCTGGAGAACTGGTTGATTTTTGCACCAGCAGACGTGTCAGTATATGACAGGATTGGAGGTGCGATATGAGTTCAGCAGTAATGGTTGCATTGACCTCCAATCTGAGGTTTTTGAAGCTTTCTGCCATGGTGTCAAATTTAGAGACGTACCTTCGTCAAGCAAGGGAAAACCATCAGGATTATGATGAGTTTCTACTTGGTTTGACAGAAGTAGAGGTAATGACCAGGCAGGAAAACGGGAGAAAGCGCAGGATAAGAGAGGCGCGTTTTCCTCTTTTGAAGCCTCTGGAGACGTTTAATTTCGAAGCTGCTCCTGAGCTTGATGTGCGATTATTAAAAGAGCTCAGCGAGGGTATGTACATCAAAGAGGCTCGGAACGTGATATTTCTTGGGCGAAGTGGAACCGGGAAAACTCATCTGGCGATTGCTCTTGGAATGGAAGCTTGCCGCAGGGGAATACGTACGCGTTTTGTGACGTGTTGTGGACTTGCCAATGAGCTTATAGAAGCGCGCGATGAAAAGGTGCTCTCAAAAGTGATAAAGCGATACAGCAACTACGGTTTATTGATAATTGATGAGCTTGGTTATGTACCTCTTTCCAGAGAAGGAGCAGAATTAATTTTCCAGGTACTTGCAGAGAGACATGAAAAGCGCTCAGTGATAATTACAAGCAATCTGGGGTTCGGAGATTGGACTCAAGTTTTTAGAGATCCCACTCTGACAGCGGCGCTACTCGATAGAGTGACGCACAAAGCCTTTATAATAAAGTGTACGTGGGAAAGTTATCGGTTAAAAGAAACACTAAAAAACAGTGGAGGTGACTGAGTCGATATGCTGGCAACTTCGGTCGCCCTACGGGCTCCCTTCGTTGCCAGCATACCATTGCCTTTTAACTGATGACCTATACAAATATATTAACCAAAAGGGTGGGTCAATTTTCGACTGCCACAG
>JAMOPD010000183.1 GCA_027064745.1 Thermococcaceae archaeon | reverse complement strand
AGAGCCTGAGGAAAGCATCACTGTCGCCTGTTTCGACGTCCTTCGCGAAGAGCTCAAGCTGTGCACCGGGAGAAAGGAAGGCGTAGTTTGAGTAACGTCTCTCAAGCTCAGTAACGAGCCTGCCATATTCTTCTTTATTGGCCTCGTAGTCTTCCAGGCTCTTATCTCAAGGGCACTCTGGGCCTTTTCTTGGGCCTTAGGCTGAATGATTCCCGGTGGAACGAAGGTGAGCAGGAGAAAAATTACAATGCCCGCGGTCATGGCCTTTTTGGGACTCTTAATTGCAAGGGAAGTCAGATAACCCAGCGGGAGGAAGGGAATTGCAAACAGGGCAAAGACCACAGAGCGGACGTCAAAGAGAGCAAATGGGGCCAATCATAAGGAAAACAATCAGCAGGTGGGAGAGAAAGAGCTCAAAAAAACAGGCGCGAGCGTTTGTAGGGCTTGAAGAGAAAAACCTGGGCTGTCTCCCAGAAATCACCGGAGAACGCCACGAAGATAAAACCCGCAACAAAGTAGGGTAACACGAGACGGGCATCATCGAGGAGGGGACAAAGGACTAACCCCACCGCGTAGAGCAGGAACACGTTCCACTTGAGCTTCAGCGATTCGAGCGTAAACACCTGGCACACCCACGCCATACGACCTCCGACATTAAACCATAAACCACATCCACTAAACAGAAACTACAAAGATTTTTATAAAATTTTTTTATCTCCGAGGAGTTATCAGGGTGTTAAAATTTTTCCAACCGCCCAAAACCAAAAAATGGATGAAAAGCCGCCCGAAGCTCCGTTAGCTCCTCAGCGCTTTAACGACGTCAAGCCTGTTAAGCGCCCTCTCCGTCAGCAGAACTATGAAGACCCCGTAGAGGAAGTAGAGCACCAGCAGTAGCGGAACTACTTTAACTAAATCACCCATACCAAGCTCCACCGGCAGAACCAAGTTGCCGATGTGCTCCCCAAGTTTGAGACTTATAGGCAGGGCTAAGAGCGAGCTGATAACCAATGAGGGCATCACCTTTTTAAGGAACTCCCTCCAAATGTGGGAATTTGGAATGCCAACGGCTTTCAGCGTTGCGTAAACCTTTTCGTTGCCCTCGATTTCGAGGTAGATTAAGGCGAAGAGGCTTATGAGGAAGATTATCCCGATCACTCCATAAACAGCCGCCTTAAAGAGCATCAAGTTGTTCTCCGTCTGCCTCCTCGAATCATCTATGGTATGCACCTTCAGCCCAAGCCCATATTCTTCCTTTAGCTCCTCCGGGTTTTCCGCGTTCAGAAAGGCGACTCTATCTGGGACAGCGTTAATCTTCGGAAGAAACACTGCTTTGAAGTCGTAGAAGTACATGTCGCTTATCCCAACAACGCGGTATTCCCTCTCTTCCCCGAGAAGCTGGACTTTAATCGTATCGCCCACCTTCAGGCCGAGCTTCCTCGCGAGGCCCTTCTCAATGACCGCCTCGTCTTCCTTCCCGAACCACCGGCCGGCGATGAGGGTTTTCTCAAAGATGCTTTCATAGTCAAAGAAGTATATTTCCGTGGTCATTCCGTTGACCTTTTGCCCGCTCAGATAGCCGGCCTTCTCCCCGGGAACCTGCGCTATTTTCGAAGGATCACCCCACACCTCAAGATTATAGTATAGGGAAGTTCAAGGGTTAGTGTGTTTTCAATCCCCTTGACGCCAAAGTATGCCGAGGAGGAGGCTAAGAAAACGACGAAAAAGGCGGCGAAGAACCTGAGCCGGGAGCTCTTTCTGGGGGTGAAGCGCAGGGCCTCGATCGTCCGAATCCCCGAGACGTAGAGGTAGGGGAGCGAGAGGATTAAGGCTATGCCGAGCAGGATAACGACGTCGAACTTCAGCGGGTAGAGATAATCCAGACTCGTTGAGAGCGGGAATCATGTTGACCCTTTTTATTTACCAGCACAAATGGAACGCCTGAGAGATAGTAGTACGAAGCCCTGACTTCATACTCCCTGTCCCCAATCTTAATTCTATCGCCCTTCTTTATCCTCAGGAATGCCAAAACAACGGCACCATCTTCAGGGGTTTTCACGTGAAGGGACTTGAACTCACCGTAGCCAACCAATGCCCGGTATTCCTTTCCATTGAGCTCCACCTCTGTGTTGTTAAAGTAGACGTAGTTCACGACCTCTCCAAATTTACTTAGGTTCTCAACGCTTACACCATCAACTTCGAGCTCTACGTTCCCCTGCTTGGCAAAATCCTCAACGGCCTTGCTTATACTGCCAACCGCCGAGAGGGTAAAGTTGAAACCGAGGCTTACAAAGAGAAACGCCAGGAATACAATAGCAACCTTTTTCTTCTTGCGCTTAAGTTTTTTCAGGGCGAGCCTTAACTTCATGAACTTCACCGTCCCTGAGGACTATCAGGACGTCGGCGAACTCGAAAAACTCCCTCTCGTGAGTTGAAGCTATGACCGTAACGCCCTCTTCCTCGTTTATTCTCCTCAGCAGACGCCAGATTCTCATCTTGTTCTCCCAGTCCAAATTGGCGGTTGGCTCATCGGCAAAGAGGAATCTCGGCTTATTAACTAAAGCCCTCGCGATTGCAATCCTCTGCATTTCTCCACCGCTCATGTGTTCGGGCAGTTTGTCCTTCAAATGTTCGGCGTTGACGAGCCTCAACAGCTCCAGCGCCCTCTCCTCTGGGTTCTCGATTTTCCGGGAGTACCTCATCGGGAGCATGACGTTTTCGAGGCCGGTCAGGTAGGGCACAAGGTAAAAGAACTGGAATATTATCCCGAAGTTTTCCAGGCGGTAGCGCCTAAGCTCCTTTTCCTTCATTTCCGTGATGTCCCTTCCATTAATGATAACCCTGCCTTTGGTGGGCTTGTCAATGCCCGTCAGGATGTTGAGCAAAGTCGTTTTCCCGCTCCCAGAAGCCCCCGCTATAATGTAGAACTTCCCGTCCTCAAAGGTCAGGTTTATGCCCCGGAGTGCCCTAACTTTTCCGAATTCGTAAACTTTTTCGATATTATGAGCCTCAATCATTTTTATCACCTAAGAGTCTTAAATAAGCCTCCTCCAGCGAAATTGGTTTGATGTCTATCTCATCAATTTTTGAAAAATCCAGCCTTTGAAGGAATTCTTTCAAATCTTTAACATAGAATATTAACTTTCCATCCCGTTTGATCGGGTTTAAACTCTCAACGTCCCCAACTATAGAAACTTCATACTTCCATTCCAGTCTGTCTAAAAGCTCTTTGATACCTCCTTCAATGACTTTCCTTCCTTTGTTGATGAGCATTATTCTGTCGCAGACTCTTTCAATGAGGGGCATCTCATGGGCCGTCAAAACTATCGTCTTCCCCATCTTCTTGAGCCTTTTGAGAAGTTCTACAGTTTCTCTCTGTGCCGAAACGTCCAAGCCAAGCCAGGGCTCATCCAGAACTATTATCGGAAAGTCTGGAAGCAAGACTCTCGCTAGGAATTGACGTTGCCACATTCCCCTGCTGAAGGTGTAAAGCTTCTTATCCTTGGCACTATACAATCCCACAATTTTTAATATCTCGTGAATTCTCTCCTTGTCCACATCAACGCCATAGAGTGCGGAGTAAAACTCCAAGTCCTCAACAGGAGTCAAGCGAAGAAAGCTCTGCCCTTTCGTGCTTTCGAAGAGTACAGCAATCTGGGGCTTTCTTTCGAGGGGATTGACGCCATTAACGAGGATTTTTCCCTTATCTGGAGCTATTATCCCAACCATTGCCCTTAACAGTGTCGTTTTACCAGCGCCATTGTGTCCAATGATACCAAAGATTTCCCCTTCATTGACTTCAAAGCTTATGCCTTTGATAACCTCATTTTTTCCATAGGAAATGTGAACATCTTCAAAGGTTATCATCTTATTATCACCTTCCTCTTCCTTATTGCGTTAATTGTGTAATAGAGATAAAGGCGTCCCAAAATGAGGGCTATCACAGTACCTACCATTAGGTAGATAATTTCGCTTTTAGCAGGGAAAAGTGTGGGAGTGCCCAGAAGGGAATATCTAAACAAATCAATTGCCCAAGTGTAAGGGATCATATAGGAGATTATATGAACCTTAGCTGGAAGTGATTGCACGGGAACAAAAATACCTGCAAAAAAGGCTATAAAGAGGTTTGTAGCTGTTTCTATATTTGGATCGTATCTGAATCTCAGACCGAGTGCTGCAAAGAAGTAAGATACTGAAAGAGAGGCAACCAGAGCCATGGTTAAAGATAGAAATAAGAGATTGCTGTCATAAATTCCCAAACGGTAAATGAACGGAAACAGCAACAAAGAAAGTGCAACTAGTGCAGGAGCGGAAAAAGCTATGAGGTCACCAACAAAAAACCCTGCCAAGAATATGTCAGGCGTTATGGGTTTTGACAGGATTTCCTCCCTCCAGACAGAAAACCTTTTGTAGGTGGGGGTCTCATGTGCAATGAGAGAAATCATAAAGAGACCCGCGAGATAATAGGGAATGACTTTGTTTCCGAGAAACCCTCCTCCAAGATGTGAATATAAATACGCTACAAAAAGCACTATGGAATAATAGAACAAACCACCGATGTATGCTTCTGGATACATAAACCGATCTTTAATAAGTGTTTTGGCTATTATTAAGATTCGTTTTATTACTTTCATCGTCGAAACCTCCTCTGTATATTTTCTTTGCTCAGATTTACACCCTCAAGAAGCTCATATAGTGAAAGGGCAGCGCTAAAAGCTTCCAAGACTATACAGTATGGCTTTGGAATGTACATTTCAATGTCCGTTAGCTTATTTCTAAACAGGTACAATGAATCAGGAAGAACAAATTCCTTCCCGACACCGCTCATAACAATTTCAAGGTTCTCAAGAGGTATGTCTACCCTTGAGAGCACTTTTAGTATATTCTCAAAAATTATATCAAGGAATTTATGATAAATATATAAAGATGCAATTTTGACTTGGTTCTCCATGTTATACGGTCTCCCAAGAATTAAGTTGTGATACACTTCCTCCGGGAAACATCCAAGATACTGCAATAACCTGAAGTACGATGCTTTTTTGTTCGTTTTATCTTTCTCTTTTTCTAGTTGAATCGGTACGTTGTAGATCTCTAATATGGCTTGAAGCTTCTGCTCAGGCAAAATGTTTTGAAGGATATCGTATAAATACACATTTGAAGGGGATGTTAAAAATTCATCTCCAAATAGGATACATTTGTGAGAGATCTGAAATATAGGAGTGAGTAATGCACCTACCCACAATCCTATCCCAGAACTGTAGTGAATCTTCTGCTCTATTGATGCACCATTTACCACCGGCACAATAACTGTCGATGCTGAATTCATGTGCACTAAGATGCCATCTTTGAGAATCTTTTTAGCTATGTATTGAATGCTCTTAATGGACGACATTCGATTTGGATATGCAACATTCTCCACTGGAGCAACCATGAGGTCACTTGTAACAGTATAAAGGTTAACGTTTGATAAGTTCTTTTCAATTGATTTAAGCCGTGATATTGCATCCAAAAATGGAAACGCAGCTTCTAAGGAGGTTACAACGTTGGCATGAACAAATCGATACTGCTCCCGAAGTTTTCTTAGCGTGGTGGTTACGGCCTGAAAAATTAGTTCCTCTTTTTTACTCTTAATTCCTGCATTTTCTGCAATGGCCCATATAGGATAGATAAATATTATACTCTCGTTAAAATTTGTTTCATCTAGAATAATAGTTTTTATATGAGAAGACCCAATATCGATACCCACTATTGCCTCTTTATTTTTCATTTTCTACCACCTCTACAGCCCCAAGGTCTACGAGTTTTGTAATAAACGACTTAAAGTCGTCCATAACAACATCCAAAGAAACATTATACTTCCTCGACATGGCTTTGCATATTTCTGTTTCTGACTTATTTTCCGATATTAAGCTCAATATCTCCTTACCCACGCTATTGAGCTTGTAAATTTCATCTCCCCTAGTTAAGTTTATCAAATATCCATCTTCCGTTAATACCCATCCGAACTTTAATTTAAATCTTCTCATCGGGAACCCCCCAGATATACGAGTATATTTCACATACATTACACGATCCTCTGAATGGACAGGAGGCACATGGGTGCCTGCTCAGTACTAGTTTCTTCACTTGTTCAATCCAGTCTCTCGCATTGACAAAAAATTTGGATTGAATAATCTCATCTATACTCTCAATATGAAAGACATGAGGAGGAAATTCTCTTCCCATATCCTTATAAAATACATTGAGTACCTCCGGTTCTGCAAAATGCCCACAAGGGAGCAGATTTCCGTATGGAGTTATATATATCATTTGTTTGCTTTTAGCTTTGCATTGGGTTTTGTGGGGAAACATCAGTGTAGAGGCACTAAAATTTTTCATTCGATTTAGAAGGATAAAATACTGTTTGGGGGAAAAATCGAATCTAAGTTTTAAAGGATATAGCCCATTGGCTTTTCTTCTTTTATTGATTTCTTTAAAATCCAGATACGCCTTGGATATGTTATCTATAATTTCATCGAATGGGATGGAGAGTAGTCGCCTATTAACTTTTGCATTTCCTCTAATTAAAATGACCGGGATCACATTGACAAGGATATTCTTAATACTCAAGTCTTTCAGAAGATAAAATAATTTGCTCAAGGAATCTGCATTTATCTTGTTGAGAACAAAATTTACCTGGAGATAAAAATCGGGTTCATCCCTCTTTATCTCATCCACCGCTACAAGAGACTTAAGAACTCTCCTAAACGTGCCTTTTCCCCGAATTTTATCGTGAATTTCATCTCCCCCATCTATACTAATGTTAACATTTTTTGTTTTTTCTAGGTTCATAGCTTTAAGGTATTTGTAAAGTATGACTCCATTTGTCATTAGCGAAAGTTTCTTTATATTGTCAATTGTGGACAATTCATTCCAAATTTTCAAAAAATCCTGATGAATTGTAGATTCACCACGCTGGGGTGATATAAACACTTCAAAAACACGTGAATCGCTATTTAAAATACCTAGGAATTCTACAATATCTCTGTATCTTAACTCTCTAGAGTTTTTAGGACTTCCTAGCATTTCAAGCAAACTCTGAATAAACCTTCTGTTTCTATACTCAGATGCGGAGCAATGAATGCAATTGAGGTTACATTTATAGGTTAAATCCCAATATAGCGTCAGTGTGGACATTTTTACCACCTCTACCCTAGAAAGATGAAAGGAGAATTATTAAATAACTAACTAGGACAGTGGATATGAATATCCATTCCATATGGCTCCACTCCATTTTCTACCGCCTCGATCTTCGGTGCTTCGTACTCCATTATACATCACCTCCATTAAGTTTTTGCGTTTCATATTAGTCACTATATCGTATTTAATTTTTTCGCTCTTAATGTTGTAAGTATGCTGAAAATCTTTTTTCCTTGTGTCATACTGGCAAAAGGTTTAGCAAAAACTTAATTAATAAGTTATTTGTCCAAATTAGAATAAGTGATGTCAATGATTCACATAGTTGGTGTAGGACCGGCAGGGGCATCTTTAGCTTACTACCTTAAAGATGAATTTAAAGTAAGAGGTTATGAAATAGGAAATCACCTGGAGCAAAACCCTGTGCTTGGGCAGTTCCAAGAAGTTTGAAAAAAATTCCAGAGGAAGTCATTTTAAACAACAAGATATATGGACAAAAGATATATCTTAACAATAAGCTACTGAGTGAAAATTATCAAAGATTACCGCAGGGGTATATACTCAACAAACCATCATTCATTAAATGGCTTTTGGATGGAGTGGACGTTAAACTAGGCAAATCCATCAAATTTAAGGGACAAGAGCCAGAACTAAGAACGAGAGACGGTGATATCACTGTGATTGCAACAGGAAGCATGTTTCATAATGAAAGCAAGTGGAAGTTTCTGACGTACCAAATATATACTTAAAGATGCCAAAATCGAAGATGGTATTATAGAAATTAGGTTTTACACTGATTTCGTCGGCTACATCTGGGTATTCCCACGAGGAAATAAAGCAGATGTGGGCATTGGAGGATTTTTAAGCCATGAGGAATTGAAAGCGAGACTTGACTCTTTCATTAAAAATGATGAGCGTTTTAGATACACAAAAATTGAAAGAAAAGAAGGCGCACACATTTATGCCGGAGGCATAAAAGAGGAGTTGGACAATTTTAGGTATCCAGTTATAGGAGAGGCGCTGGGGGCAGTGTACCCCCTAACTGGCGAAGGAATAAGACCCTCCATAATTTCCTCCCATGATCTCTTCAGGTCTATAAAGTATGGAAAACCATTCAAAGAAGAGTTTGAAAAAACCGGAGTTCCCCAGCAAATCAACTTTCAAAAACAACTAGTCGAAGCCCTCCTAAAAGCACCACCCCATCTGAGAGAGGTATTCATAAGAGAATACTTCAGAAGCTCCAAAAATCCATTATAGGTTATTACCATCAACAAATTTACAGAAATTCCACGAAAAATCATCATCCCCCAAATAACCTATTATTAAAATAAGTAAAAACACGTCCTCAAGTGATAGGTCCTCCACCTTAATCTGAAGGGCACCTTTGGAGGATAGAAACCTCACGAACTCATCAACTTCCTCAACTTCAAGGTACGCTACGACGTGAGTGTAGCCGTTCTTAAAGGCACACTTTACATAACCTTCCCAGTTGCAGTCGAATTTTCCCTCCACCAGAGCAACAACCTTCTTATCAACTGGAACCCCAAGCTTCCTGCTTATCTCCTCGGGCTTTCCCTCCAGAATAGGCCTCTTGTTGAAGAGCAGAACCCTGTCACTCAGCTTCTCCGCCTCCTGAAGGTCGTGGGTAGTAAGGATAACCGTTGTCCCAAAGTCACGGACTAAGGTTAATATTGCGTCATGTATCTCGCTCTTGGTTATGACGTCAAGGAAGACCGTTGGCTCGTCGAGTATGAGATACTTCGGTCTTACCACAAGGGCGGAAGCGATGTAAACCTTTTGCTTCATTCCTGCAGAAAGCTTCTGGTACCATTCGTCCCTTTTCTCCCACAGGTTCAGTAGCTTGAGCGCGTACTCTATGCGCTCCCCTATCTCACCCTCAGGGACCTTCCACAACCTCGCGATGAACTTAAGGTTCCGATGAACGCTCAAGCGCCACTGGAATATGCCCCACATATCCCTCTCGCCAGTGAAAACCGTGAACATCTTGCTCGCAACTTTGCCGTGCTCCCTAAAGCTGTCGTGACCGTCTATGAGGAGCCTCCCCGAACTCGGCTCGAGGAGGCCGTTGGCGATTTTACAGAGTGTTGTCTTTCCCGCGCCGTTGGGACCGAGGAGGCCGAATATCTCCCCCTCCCTCACCCGGAAGCTCAGGTCTATGAGGGCTGGAATCTCTTCCCTGGGCTTTCCGAGAAAATCACGAAGGCTACCCAGATCGAAGAAGCCCCTGAAAGGGGGTGGATAGTACTTAGTGAGATGCTCTGCTTCTATCATCTGACCACCTCACACGTGCCCGAGGGTACCCAGCTGCATTGCCTTTCTGACACCCCACTTAAACATCGCCACCCCTAGGAAGAGCATGACGCCGGTCGTAATTGCAAGGTTCACGAAGCTCGGCCATATCTGAGACACTGAATAACCCCACCCATCGTCAGCCTGGCCATTTCAAGGATGTATCTCTCAGGGTGTATTTTGGAGATAGGCTGGAGCCACCAAGGGAGAACTTGGGGTGGAAAGTAAAGACCACTAACGAGCTGAGACGTGAGGTTCAGAAACCAGTTTATGGGGTCCTGTCTGGCTTTAGTTGCGGCCCGAAAGCCCGCCGAAAAAAGTTCAAGGGCGAAAGTGAGGGTGAAGCCCGCAAGGATAACAAGCAAAGCACCGAGGTTGATGTGTATGACCAAGCCGTAGAAGAGAACGAAGACTGCCGTTATCAGACCCATTATCATAAGGCTCCAGACGACGTTCCAAGCGTTTATCCCCACGAAGATCGCCACCATTCCTGCTGGAGAGGCGTAGAGCATTGAGAAGCTCTTCCCAATCAGGAGCTTGGAAAGGCTGCCCCGCGGAAGGAATATTATGTTGTGCACGATGAAGCCTATCAGAAAGAACTGGAGGAAAGAGTCTGCCCCGTACTGCTCGATGTTCGCATTTATAGTCACCAGGCTGGCGAATATCCCTATCACCGCAACCTGGATTAGAAGGCCTATCAGATAGCTGACCACATCCCAGCGGTAGCTGAAAAAGACCTCCCTCTGAACCTCGAAGAACTCGCGGACTATTCTAAGGCCGTCCCTCATTTCAACCGAGAAAAGTTAGAGAGGGGATTTAAAAAGATAACGGCTTCTCAAAGGACATTCACCAAGGCTCACCCGAGCCTCTTCTTGACCTCCTCTATCGCCTCCTCTGCCTTCAGCGGGTTCTTTATCCTGCCCTGGGCAAGTTCTTTCCTTCCGCCACCGCCACCGCCAGCGACGGAGGTTATTATTTTCGCCAGCTCCCCAGCCTTAAGGTCAAGGCCATCGCCAACGGCAACGACAAAGTGGCCCTCCCTGCTGATGAGGACTACAACCCTCTTCTCCTTCCTGAGCCTGTTGGCGGCCTCGCGGAGGTCGTCCATCGTGCCCTCAACGACCCCGCCTATGAACTCTACATCGCCAACCTTCTCGACCTTGTTCTCCAACTCGTAGACGAGGAGCTTTGCCAGCTCCTTCCTGAGCTTCTCAACCTCTTTCCTCGCTTCCTTCCACTCGTTGAAGAACCTCTCCGCCGTCTCTGGCACCTTCTCCACTGGAACGCGGAAGATTTCGGCGGTCTTCTTGAGCAACCTCTCCGTCTCCTGCATCCAGTCGATTGCCGCTTCTCCCGCCGCGAAGATTATCCTCTCAACGCCGTCCTGGATTCTCTCAGTTCTAAGAATCTTAATCGGGCCTATAAGTCCGGTGTTCGGCAGGTGCGTTCCACCGCAGGCCTGAACGTCCCAGTCCTCTATTTTAACGACCCTTATCGTTCTTCCTGGGACGACGCCACCCTGATAAAGGCGGAAGCCGTACTTCATCTCCGCTTCAGTCCTCGGAAGCCACTCCCAGGTCACCTTCCTGTTCTCCATGACGACGCGGTTGGCGAGGCGCTCGATTTCTCTAAGTTCTTCCTCGGTTATGCGCTTGTAGTGACTTATATCCAGCCTGGCCCAGTCGGTGTGGAGCTGACTTCCAGCTTGCCAGACGTGTTTTCCTAAGACTCTGACGAGAGCTCCCATGAGGACGTGCGTTCCAGTGTGGTGGCGCATGTGCTGTATCCTTCTGTCCCAGTCGAGCTTTCCGTGAACCTTCGCTCCGGGCTTGAAGAGCTCAGGTTTATCAACGCGGTGGAGGATTACCTTCCCGACCTTCTGGACGTTGGTAACCCTAACCTCCTCACCGTCCACCTCGAGGACTCCGGTGTCGTAGGGCTGACCGCCACCTTCGGGGTAGAAGGCGGTCTGGTTGAGGACGACCCAGTCGTCTATGACCTTGAGAACCTCCGCGTCGAACTCCTTCATAAAGGGGTCCTCGTAGTAGAGCGTCCTCGTGTCAGGCAAATCCTTGACGAGCTCGAAGTCGACGACATACTCAGCGGCAGTCTTCTTCTCCTCTTTTCCAGCCTTTTCAGCCTGCTCTGCAACGAGAGTGTAGAAGTTGTCCGGAATCTCGACCTTTATTCCTTCCCTCTGGGCTACCTCGGCCACTATCTCAGGGGTAAGGCCGTGGCTCTCGTAGAACAGGATGAGCTTGTCGAGCGGGAGCTCGTTTATGCCCTTCTTCTTGAGCTTCGCTACCTCTCTCCTGACGAGGTCGCTTCCCCTCTTAAGGGTCTCTGCATAGCGCTTCTCCTCGACGTTGATTATGTCGAGTATTACATCCTCCATCTCCTTGAACTCTGGGAACGTCGGTGAGAGCTCCTTGATGTGCATAGCGACGATCTCAGCTAGCGGAACTTCGAGGCCGAGCTCCCTCAGATGTCTTATGCTCTTTCTAATTAGCAGGCGCGCGAGGTAGCCGGCTTTCACGTTGGAGGGAATTACACCGTCGGCGAGCATGAAGGTCAGAGCCTTGGTGTGGTCAGCTATCGCGTAGATGAGCTCGTAGGGCCTAACAGCCTTTTCAAGTTCTTCAACGCCTATTCCGACGCGCTTGGCAACCTGCTCCCTCAAATAGCGCAGATCGCCCATGTCCTCGATGTCGAACATTCCAGCTAAGCGGGAGTTCTCCATCAAAATGCGCTCGTCGATCTTCTCGACGCCGGCCATCCTCTTGAGCGGTTCGATGACGTAGTTTAGAACTGCGTCGTAAGCTGTCGGCGTTCCGTGGCTCATCCAGACGAGGCGCTCAAGGCCGTAGCCGGTGTCAACTACCTTCGTCTCCATCGGGACGTAGTAGTCGCCCTTTATCTCCACTACCTGGCTCGGGTCGGCGTCTTTCGGCGCCTTCTTGTACTGCATGAAAACGAGGGTAGCAACCTCAAGACCGCGGTAGAGAACCTCAAAGGCCGGCCCGGCGTTTCCACCGCCGGCCCACGGGTTCTCCTTGA
Organism: Thermococcaceae archaeon; assembly: GCA_027064745.1. Lineage (GTDB taxonomy): Archaea > Methanobacteriota_B > Thermococci > Thermococcales > Thermococcaceae > Thermococcus. The sequence continues at coordinate 615 of JAMOPD010000183.1, read as the reverse complement.
AGGTTATGTCCTCGGGCTTCATTTTGAGTTCCTTTGTGAAGAACTCGAAAGCTAACTCAACCGTCTCGTCCATCCAGTAAATCGGCTTCCCCGGGTAGTTGAAGGCGTGGTGGGCCATCATCTCGAAAATAGTGAAGTGCCTGCCCGTGATTCCGACGTTGTCTATGTCCGTAAAGCGAATCGAGGGCTGGCTTATGGTGAGCGGGTTGGCTGGAGGGTCGGCCTCACCGCTGATTACCCACGGCTGGAAGTCCATTATGCTTGCTCCAACGAGCAGGACGTCGTCTCTCCAGCGCGGAAGAACGGGATAGCGCTTCACCCTTCCATGTCCCTTTTTCTCGAAGAAGCTCAGGAACTTCTCGCGCATCTCGTCGAGGGTGTACTTCTTCGGTATGCCGGGCTTTCCTATAAACTGATACTCGTCACACGGTGGGTCTCCGCAGGTTTCCCTGTCCGGGTCGAGCGTCCAGAAGTATTTGCCGCACTTGGGGCACTTCTTCCTCACCCAGCCTTCCTCTCTAAACATTCTCGTGGTCATGTCCATGCCCATAATCATCACCCCTTTGAGATGACCTAAGAGAAGAAGCACTCCTAATTAAGGTTTTCTAACTCCAG
>JAMOPD010000182.1 GCA_027064745.1 Thermococcaceae archaeon | reverse complement strand
CCAGGTTCATAGCATTGTTTTCTTCTATTGCAAATATCACGTTACCAACCGCGTTTTCAACATCATCCAAATCAAATACAAACTCTCTTAACTTAAGCCCAAGCTTTTCACTTACTTTCCTCGCCCATTCCAAATCAGGGCTTCCTTCAGCCCCTGCAGTATAAAGAATGACATTTGAGTATTTAGAAGCTAATAATGCAAGGATTGAGCTATCTAATCCGCCAGAAAAAAGGACCCCTACATTTTTTGGGGATCTTAATCGTATGGAGTAATCCAACATCTTACTTAGAGAAACTTCAGATTTTTGAAATTCAAAACTTTTCCCTGTTAGTTCGCTTAAGCTGAATATTTGAATACTTTTAATACCAGTCTTTGATATTTCAACAAGGTGACCGGGTTTAACAGGATACGCTTCCTCTCCGATGCTCCAGAGAACCTTTTTCTCCGAAGCAAAGAATCCATTGGGAGAGTAATATAGGGGTCTTATCCCAACAGGATCTCGGAAGAGATATATTTTTTCTTTTTTATTATCTGAAAAAGCCACGGCATAATCTCCATTTAACATGAACATGACCCTTCTTATTGTATCTGAAATAGATAAACCCATCCCAAAGAAATACTCAATTAAACGAAGTATCACCTCACTATCAACATCACTTTCAAAACTCATCCCCTGTTTTTGAAGATAGTCCCTTAAGAGAAGATGATTATAGATCTCTCCATTATGAACTAAGGAAATTTCATTTACAAATGGCTGAGTATGAGTTCGGGAACCCACTATAGCGAGTCTGCACTGTATAAGTCCTATCCTACCATCGGGAATTGCAGAGATTTCATCAAAATTATCACTCCTTAAGACTCCCTCATTTGTCCAGACTCCAAAAGAATCTCTCCCCCTATGTTTGCCTGCATGTATCATTTTGATGAACTTTGGCTTTAGATGAGAGCCAATTCCTCCTGCTATCAAGCACAATTTTCTCACCACAGATTCTAAGATCAGTAGCTAAAAAAGCATTATCCATTTCTCTTTAGATGAGTTTTTATATGCTTATTGAAAATATGAACATCCAGCTAAAAATAAAAAAATTTAAAAGAAGATTAATACATAACCCTAGCCTTCCATCCCGCGATCCTAATTATCTGTTCAGCGAGTTTAATGTATGCTTGAGCTCCGGGTGATTGAGGTTTATACTCCACAACGGGAGTACCCTCGAGGGTAGCCTCTCTTACCGCCGGATCCTCTGGGATAACTGCTAAAAGAGGAACTTCCATGACTTCTTCGGCGGCTTCAGGTGGGATATCATTCTTGCTTCTCCCATACCTATTAAAAACAAAACCTAAAACTACCAGCCCAGCCTTTCTCAGAATAATACCGACCTTCATAGTATCTGTGATGCATGAAATTTCGGGATTTGTAACTAAAATAACCTCCTCCCCGCTGAGCATTGCATTCATGGCATCCATCTGCAAACCTGCGGGACAATCTATGAGTATGAAGTCAAAGTTATTTTTTAAAGATCCAATAACCTGTGGAAGCTTTCGTGGATCAGCTTTCATGACATGCTCCCAGTCAACAGCAGCAGGAACAAGGCTCACATTTTCATAGGAAGTTGAATATATTGCATCTTTTATATCCGTTTCTCCTGCAAGGACATCGTGAATCGTGACGTCAGCATCGTCAATTCCCATTACAAGACTTAGATTAGCCATTGTCAGGTCAGCATCAATAGCACAGACTTTCTGTCCTTTCATACCCAAGGCAATGGCAAGGTTTGCAGTGGTTGTGGTTTTGCCTGTCCCACCCTTCCCAGATGCAATGGATATAATCCTGCCCATTTTCCCACCTGATTAAGTACTGGGATCTAAACCTTTATGAACCTTTACCAAAAGCTTATAAACAAGAAATAGCGTGGGGAAGTTTCTAGGTAAAGAGGTGAGAAAAGATGAGAGTATTTGTCGCTGATACGAGTGTTATTGTTGATGGACGCTTAACCCAGTTCCTCAGCGGGATTGATGAAAAGGTTAGGCTGATAATACCTGAGGCAGTTGTCGCTGAGATTGAGCATCAGGCAAATGAGGGAAAGGCCATTGGGCATGTTGGACTGGAGGAGCTCAAGAAACTCAGAAAGATGGCAGATAATGGTGAGATTCTCCTTGAGTTTCACGGGGAGAGGCCAGAACCATGGCAGATTAGTAAGGCCAAAGCCGGTGAGATAGACAGCATGATCAGAGAGCTCGCAAAGGAAATGAAGGCCACTCTCATTACAGGGGATCAGATACAGAGAGATGTGGCAATAGCTAAGGGAATAGACGTTATCTATCTCAAGGCAAAGAAGGAAGTAAAACATCGCTTGGAGGACTTTTTTGATGAAACTACGATGAGTGTCCACTTGAAGGCTGGAATACCTCCTCTGGCAAAGAAGGGAAAACCGGGAGAATGGAGACTGACCTCGATAAGTGAGGATGTTCTTACAGATAAAGAGCTTGAGGAAATAGCTGATGACATAGTAGAGAGGGC